>CAZZHJ010000049.1:3322-12270 GCA_964653815.1 uncultured Lachnospiraceae bacterium | reverse complement strand
CTTATTTAAAGCCGGGAGAGAGCAGCAAAAAGGCGGTTATTGTCATTACCTCCAACAGAGGTCTGGCAGGAGGCTACAACTCCAACGTCATCAAGCTGATTACCAAAGGCGATTTCAAAAAGGAAGACCTGAAGATCTATGCCATAGGAAGAAAGGGTAAGGAAGCTTTTACCCGCTACGGATATGATATAGCAAAGGATTATTCGGATGTGATTGAAGAACCGGTTTATGCAGATGCCATGCGGATTGGAAAAGATCTTCTGGATGCTTTTGCAAAGGGAGAAATCGGCGAGATTTATTTGGCCTATACCGCATTCAAAAATACAGTCAGCCATATTCCTACTCTCTTAAAACTCCTTCCGGTAGAAGCGGGTGCAGAAGTGGAAGAGGCGGATGACGATAAGGCTTTAATGAATTTTGAACAGGATGAGGAAGAAGCGTTGAATCTTCTGATTCCCAAGTATATTACCAGCCTGATTTACGGCGGCATGGTAGAGGCGGTTGCCAGTGAAAACGGAGCCAGAATGCAGGCAATGGATTCGGCAACGAGCAATGCGGAAGAAATGATCGAAAAATTATCCTTACAGTACAATAGAGCCCGTCAGGGATCTATTACGCAGGAATTAACCGAAATTATAGCGGGTGCGGAAGCAATCAGCTAGAAAAGGAGTGAAAAATAGAAAATGGCAGAAACAGCAATCGGAAAAATCACTCAGATCATCGGTGCCGTACTGGATATTAAGTTCCCGGAGGGTAACCTGCCGGAAATTAATGAAGCAATTAAAATAAACACCAAAGATGGCGGTGTTTTGGTTGTGGAAATAGCACAGCACCTTGGTGATGATACAGTGAGATGTATCGCCATGGGTCCTACCGACGGTCTTGTAAGGGGAATGGATGCAATTGCAACCGGAGCTCCTATTACAGTACCTGTAGGTGAAAAGACACTGGGACGTATTTTCAATGTCCTTGGCGAAGTAATTGATAACAAACCGGCTCCTACGGAGGTTTCCTATGAGCCCATTCACAGACCTGCTCCTGAATTTGCAGAGCAGTCTACAGAAACAGAATTATTAGAGACCGGTATCAAAGTCGTTGACCTGCTCTGTCCTTACCAGAAGGGTGGTAAAATCGGTCTGTTCGGCGGTGCCGGCGTAGGTAAGACCGTATTGATTCAGGAATTGATCCGTAACATCGCTACAGAGCACGGCGGATATTCCGTATTTACCGGTGTAGGAGAGCGTACAAGGGAAGGAAATGACCTGTACCATGAAATGACGGAATCAGGGGTTATTGACAAAACTACCATGGTATTCGGTCAGATGAACGAGCCTCCGGGAGCCAGAATGAGGGTTGGTCTTACAGGACTTACCATGGCTGAATATTTCCGTGATAAAGGCGGAAAGGATGTATTGTTATTCATCGATAACATCTTCCGTTTTACCCAGGCAGGTTCAGAGGTTTCCGCTCTGTTGGGCCGTATGCCCTCAGCCGTTGGTTACCAGCCTACCTTACAGACAGAAATGGGCGCTCTGCAGGAGCGTATTACATCAACCAAAAACGGTTCCATTACATCCGTACAGGCAGTATACGTGCCCGCCGATGACTTAACTGACCCGGCGCCGGCTACAACCTTTGCCCATCTGGATGCTACAACGGTACTTTCCCGTTCCATTGCAGAGCTTGGTATTTATCCGGCAGTTGATCCCCTGGAATCAACCTCCCGTATTCTGGATCCCCGTATTGTAGGAGAGGAACATTACCAGGTAGCGCGTGGTGTGCAGGAAATTTTACAGAAATACAAAGAATTACAGGATATCATTGCAATCCTTGGTATGGACGAGCTTTCCGAAGATGATAAGCTGGTAGTAAACAGAGCCAGAAAGATACAGAGATTCCTGTCCCAGCCTTTCTTCGTAGCTACCCAGTTTACCGGCAAGGACGGTAAATATGTACCGCTTAGCGAGACAATCCGCGGATTCAAAGAGATTCTGGAAGGTAAACATGACGATGTTCCTGAAAGCTACTTCTTAAGCGTCGGCAGTATTGACGAAGTTGTTGCCCAGAAGAGTTAGGGGTGATTAAGTGGCAAGCGAAAGTGCATTTGAATTAAAGATTATTACGCCTGACCGTGTCTTCTATGAAGGAATGGTGGAAATGGTGGAATTCAATACGACAGAAGGGGAAATCGGTGTCTATAAAAGGCACATTCCCATGACTGTAATTGTGAAGCCGGGTATTTTGACCATCACCGAAGAGGAAGGGACAAAGGAAGCGGCGCTCCATGCGGGGTTTGCGGAAATCCTTCCGGACAAGATTACGATTATGGCGGAAATTGTGGAATGGCCTGCGGAAATTGATGAAGAAAGAGCAGAGCAGGCAAAAGAGCGTGCTATGGACAGAATCCACAACAAAACTACGGAGACTGACATAGCAAGGGCTGAAACAGCTTTGCAGAGAGCCATTGCACGTATTGAAGTATTAAGGTAAAATACAATAACGTTCAGAAAAGAGATGCCGGAGTGTGCGGCATCTCTTTTTGAATATGACGGAAAGCAAAAAAAGGAACTATCTGCCGAAAAGGAACATAACATAATAAAAAACGGAGTCGTTTCCATTATGGACAATCGAAAAATTCTTCCGTTCTATATGACCTATCCCCTTCCCTTGTATTATGAAGACGAGCATGAATTAATCAAGGATATGGAATATCTTCAGGGACAAAATCCGGCAGGAATCAGAAACCTGCAAAGAGAAATTGCTCAGATTATCAATGTGATGGACTACAGCGGCAGCATGATTTATGACGAATATCCTGACCGCTTTCTTTTGCAAAAACACGGAAAGGATATGGCAGATAAAATTCGCAGCAAATATAAGGATGATGTGGAAAATCCCTTGTGCAAGATGCTGGACTGGGATGGATTTGAAGAGATTATCATGCTTTTGCTTCATGAAGAAATATTAAAAAGACGGCACCGAAAGAATAGAGGATATTTAAGGTTTTAATAAATATCTGTAAAAAAGGGCTTCGGAATAAACATTAGCGATAAATTTTAGTTGAGGTTTTAGGGGAAAGGAATTAGAATATAGTCATAGTCGGTTTTGCTATGGCTATATTTTTACGTCCGTCCCGGCGTTTCGGAATTGCCGGGATGTATAGAGAGGATTTATGGATAAACTGGATGATGTTCTTTTGAAAATATTAAATGAGAATTTGACGCAGATTGTAATCAGCGGGCGAAAGAAAGGCGCCGTGGTTGAAAAAGGCGGAGAAATACGGAAAATTAAGATTCGGCCGGTGCTGATTAAGGGGCAGCTGTTATTTCAAGTGGAGGAGTTTACGGAGAAACAGGTTTTCCACCATAATTTTGAAAGAGACGAAGCAGGGGCTTATATAAGAGGGAAAATGGATGAGTATAAGCAGCTGCAGGCGGTTGGCAGAGGGATTAAGGTGGACGTTTTGTCGGGGAAAACGGGAAATCTTACCATAAAGAGTAAAATAGAAGAAGTTTCGCCATGCGGGGAAAAAGAAGCAGAAAAAGAAAAGCAGGCTCTTTCCCATAACAGAAAAAAGGAATATATTCTTCCTTCGGACAAGCCTGTTCCCTTTTTGGTTGATTTGGGTGTACAGACGAAAGAAGGTAAAGTGGTAAAGGCTAAATATGATAAATTCCGTCAGATAAACAGGTTTCTGGAGTTTATCAGGGATATTTTGCCCCAGCTGCCAAGGGATAGGCGTATCTCCGTGCTGGATTTCGGGTGCGGAAAGAGTTATCTGACCTTTGCAATGTATTATTACTTGAAAGTTATGAATGGATTGGATGTTGAGATTATAGGGTTGGATTTGAAAGAAGAGGTTATAGAGAAGTGCAATGCCCTGAAGGAACAGTACGGATATGATGATTTGCAGTTTTTGGTGGGAGATATCAGTCAGTATAAGGGGAAGACGGAGGTAGATATGGTTGTTACCCTTCATGCCTGTGATACGGCTACGGATTATGCTCTGGCAAAAGCTGTAAAATGGAATGCACAGGTGATTTTGTCCGTGCCTTGCTGTCAGCATGAGTTAAACAGACAGATTGCCTGCCAGACCCTGCAGCCGGTATTAAAGCATGGGCTTTTGAAGGAAAGAATGTCGGCAGTTTTGACAGATGGAATCAGGGCGGCTTTATTAGAACGGGCGGGTTATGAAGTTCAGGTTCTGGAATTTATAGATATGGAGCATACGCCCAAAAATATTTTGCTCCGATGTGTTAAAAATGGTCGTATGAGGCCTAAAAAGGATGAAAATGTGGAAGAAATGCTCGCATTCCTGAATGCAGTCCCGACTTTACAGAAATTGCTGGAAGAGTAGATTATATGCTGTAGCGGCATGGCTGCCTGGAACGAAATGGAGAAATACAATGAAAAAGGGATTAATAAAGGGAACTGTCTGTGTCGTGACATTCCTGATATCGTTATTTGTTATAAGCACCATAATGAACCGGGGGAATACGGATATGACTATGGAAATGAGTGAAGCATCCTATCCCCTTGTATATATTAATTATGAAGGACAGCATATTAACTGCCTGCATGGATACGCCAATGAAATGGATGTATCCTTTATGAGAGATACCATAACGCCTTTGGGCGAAGATAGAAATATATCCCTATATCTGGATAAATTTGGAAATACGATTACAGCCCTGTCATTTGAAGTGCGTTCCACGGATGGAGAGAGATTGATTGAAAATTCCCAGGTTTTCAATTATAAGGAGCAGGATACATCCATTTCTGCAGATATTGTCATTAAGGACCTGATTGATGCAGACACGGAATATGAGTTCATTGTTTTTGTGGAAACAGGCAACGGCAAAAAGATCCGTTATTATACCCGTATTATTCAAAGAAGCCAGAACTATGCAGGAGAAGAAATCCGGTTTGTCAGCGATTTCCACAATAAGACGTTCGATAAGGAAGCGGCAAGGGATTTGACTAAGTATCTGGAATCCGATGAAACAGGAGATAATACTACCTACAGTAAAGTGAATATTCACAGCAGCTTTTCCCAGATTACATGGGGAAATCTGAAGGTTGAAAAAATATCTGAACCACAGATTTATGTTACAGAATTTTTCCCAGAAACTATGCGTGTCAAAATGAGCTATTTTGTCCGGGTAATTACGGATGATGGAGAAAAAAAGTGCAGGGTGGAAGAGTTTTACCGGCTTCGTTACGGAACGCAGAGAATCTACCTGTTAGATTATGAGCGGACCATGAATGAAGTTTTTGAGATGGATATTGATGCCTTTACCAACAATAAACTGGATCTTGGCATCCGGAACGAGGATGTGGAGATTATGGAAAGTGAGGACGGCGGCATCTTTGCGTTTGTGTCCGAAAACAGGTTGTTTTGTTATAATTCTGCCAGCAACCGCTTTTCACAGCTATATGGATTTTATGGAAAGGACCATGAGGATGAAAGGGATGTTTATAATCAGAATGCCATCAGGATTTTGAATGTGGATGAAACGGGTAATGTGCAGTTTATGGTTTACGGCTATATGAACAGGGGCACCCATGAAGGAAATATGGGAATTGCGGTATATTTTTACAATAGTGCCTTAAATACGATTGAGGAAGAAGTTTTTATTCCTTACAGTAAATCCTTTGCAATCCTTACAAGCGATATGGAGCAGCTGACTTACCTGAATAACAATAACGAATTGTTTTTGTATCTGGATGGCAGCATATTCTGCATTAATCTGGATAGTGATACGTATGATATAGTAGTGGAAAATATTCCTCAGGAGAGCTTGAAGGTATCAGAATCCAACCGTATGGCAGTGTGGCCTGAAGGAACAGATATGTCTAAAAGCACCAGTCTGGCGTTAATGAACCTGAATAACCGGACGAAGTCCACAGTAGAGGCGGGAAACGGGAATTACATACGTCCTTTAGGATTTATGGAAGAAGATATGATTTATGGATTGGCAAAGATAACGGATATTTATACGGACAATGTGGGAAGTGTACTGATGCCCATGTTCCGAATCAATATTTGCAGCGGGGTTGATAATTCCATTACGAAAAATTATGAAAAGTCTGATATTTATGTTTTGAATATTGAGATAGAGGATAATCAGATTAATCTGGAAAGAGTAAGCAAGAGCACCGTAAGCGGGAATTATATTCCAGCATCAGACGATCAGATTATGAGTACAGAAACAGAACTGTCAGGGGCAAATGCTATAGAAGTTGTTCCTACAAACAGCCTGGAGAAAATAGTGCAGATTGCAGTAAAGGGAACGATTACTACAAAATCTTTAAAATTTCTGACGCCCAAAGAGGTTATGTATGAGGGCGGGCATGAGGTTTATTTAAAATATCCTAATGAGACAAAGGATAAATATTATGTTTATGGATTCCATGGTATTCATGGAGTATATTCCAATGTAGCTGATGCGATTATCTTTGCGGAATCGACTTCAGGAACGGTTATTAATGAAAACGGAAGTTATATCTGGGCGAGAACCGGACGTTCTCCCCAAAATCAGATTGTGAAAATAGAGGGAAATCTGGCAGAAGAAGGCAATTCCACCTTAGCGGTCTGCCTGAATTCCATGCTGGCAGCAGAGGGCGTTACCAGGAACAGCCAGTATTTCCTTGACCGGGGTGAAACTGCCCTGTCTATTTTGAAGGAGCAGATGCCGGAGGCGGAAATATTAGACCTTAGCGGCTGTAGTCTGGAGGCCGTCCTCTACTATGTCAATAAAGATATTCCGGTTATGGCAATTCTGAATGATAGAAATGCTGTTCTGATCGTAGGATTTAATGAACTAAATACCATCATTATGGACCCGGCAACCGGGAAAATCAGCAGAAAAGGTATGAATGATTCCAAAGAATGGTTTAATCAGAACGGAAACCAGTTTATTACTTATTATGTTGAAAGATGATATGGCGGTATTTTTGCAGCAGAAATAGCAGCAGCATACCCAAAATGCCGCAGGAAATTACCTCACCGATGCCCACTGTCAGCATAAATAAAGGAATACTGCCGGGAAGCCCGTATGCGTAATATAATACGGGAGGAATAATAAGAATATTGGAAATAATTGGTGGAATCGGTGCCAGCCATTTGTGTTTCCGCAAAAAGTAGGTGCCCAAGGCGCCTAATAAGGTTGCCAGGCTGCCGAAAATGACATCCCATAAGGGCGCTCCGGTAATGAAGTTGCTCAAAAGGCATCCTACGAACAGACCGGGAACTGCGGCCGGTGTAAAATAGGGTAAAATGGTAAGGGCTTCCGAAATCCGGACCTGGATGGCTCCGTTTGCCAGATCAAAGGCGTTGATGGCAAATGTAAGCATCGCATAGATAGCAGCAATGATAGCTGCCTGAGTGATAAAATAAGCTTTTGTGTTTTTCATGATAGTCTCCTTTAGTTTTGTTTTTTCTCCGCTTTGTACGGGTAGGTCAGGAAGGTCTCGAACTGACCGGTTGTAATGAAAATCATATAGATGAAGTTTCACAGCTTTTTAGTATAGCACAGAGGGAAGAAAAGTCAAGAAGGGATTGACTTTTAAGAAGGCGTATTTTACCATTAAGATATCATTTAAAAGAGTAAAACGGAGGGGATCAACCATGGATTTTTTAAGTAAAGTATCTGCAAAAGCAGGGGAAACATTTCAGACCATTAAAGAGAGTGAAGTAACCAAAAAGGCAAAAAACTATGCGGAAATTCCGGGACTTCAGGTTCAGATTGGTAAATGTGAAAGCAAGATCAGGAAGGCATATGAAAAAATCGGCGAGGAATATTACAAGGCACATGAACATGAGCAGGTCGATGAATATGAAGAAGAATTTAGCTGTATAAAAGAAAATCTGGAAAAAATCGGCCAGTTAAAAGCAGAGATAGAAGAGAAAAAGCGTGGCGGAGAAGCAGTTGCTGATGTAAAGCCCGGCGTAGCCGAAAAGATTTGTCCCATCTGCAACAGAAGCGCTGCAGAAGACGCGGCATTCTGCAGTGTATGCGGTCATCAGTTTTAAAAGAGTTAAAAACCGGAATAGGCAGATATCACGGGAAATGATATCCGGCCTGTTCCGGTTTTTTATTTTTGTATAATAATTATGATTTCTCGCTTTTGTATTTGGTCAGCAGACTCTGAATCCTGTCGCTTGGATTAAGCAGGTCGCTGATAGAAGCGTCGTGATTTAAGGTATCAATAATAAATGCGATGTATTTGCTCATATCACAGTTAATGTAATAAGGGCGTTCCAAAAGCTCAGGCGCCTGGTAAATCAGGTTGGTCGTCAGAATATCATCAATAATGCCGTTTTCATATGCCTGGTCAAATTTGGCAAGACCATTTGTAAACAGTCCAAAGGTTGCACAAATGAAAATGCGGTTTGCTTTCCGTTTTTTCAGGGCAGCAGCGACTTCCAAAACACTCTCTCCGGAAGAAATCATGTCATCAACAACGATAATATCCTTTCCTTCTACGCTGGAGCCAAGAAATTCATGGGCTACAATGGGATTTCTGCCGTCAACAATGCGTGTATAATCCCGTCTTTTATAAAACATACCCATATCCAGTCCCAGAACGTTTGCAATGTAGATAGCACGGCTCATTCCGCCTTCGTCAGGACTTACTACCATCATATGATCTGAATCAATGGTAAGATCCTTTACATGGGAAAGAAGACCCTTGATAAACTGGTAGGCAGGCTGTACGGTTTCAAAACCGTTTAAGGGAATTGCATTTTGAACCCGGGAGTCATGGGCATCAAAAGTGATAATATTATCCACTCCCATACTCACAAGCTCCTGCAGGGCAATAGCACAGTCCAGGGATTCACGGGAGCTTCTTTTATGCTGCCTGCTTTCATAAAGAAAAGGCATAATGACCGTAATACGGCGGGCCTTTCCGCCCACAGCGGCAATAATACGCTTTAAATCCTG
>CAZZHJ010000049.1:0-3312 GCA_964653815.1 uncultured Lachnospiraceae bacterium | reverse complement strand
GACATATGGTTGGCATGTCCGCACAAAGAATAAGTGAGGGAATAATTGGCTACATCCACTAACAAATAGAGGTCTGCACCGCGGACAGACTCCAGAATAACACCTTTTGCCTCACCGGAACCAAAACGGGGTACTTTGGTCTTTAACAGATAGGAATCTCTTTGATAGCCCTTAAATGCCAGGCTGTCGCTGTGAGCATTTTCCCTTTCTGTTCTCCAGTCAACCAGATAATTATTAACCTTTTCTCCCAAAGCCTTACAACCCTCCAGAGAGATAATTCCCAAAGAACCTACAGGTATGGTTTCTAAATTTCTCATTTCTTCACGCTTGGGCATGGTGAAAAATCCTCACTTTCTCTTTTCTTGAAATTTCTTCTGCATTCTGATATCCCGGCCCTCAAATTTGCAAAAAGTAAAATGACTGCTGACACGGGAAAAAATCCGCTCGGAATAACGTCTGTTCAATTCGTCCAAGGTCAGATTGGTGGAAATCAAGGTGGCTTTTCTCAGTAAATCGCGATTGTTAAGGCAGGAAAACAAATCGGCTTTTACACGCTCGGTAATTGCTTCTGTGCCTAAATCATCTATGATCAGCAAATCGCATTGACTGATATCCTCTATAAAGGAAAAATATTCGTCCTTGGTATCGCCAAAACGAAGATCCACCAAATTTTTAAATAATTTGTCCGCGCTGTAATAAGTCACGGAAAATCCGTTTTCCATCAGCTCTTTGGCGACGCAGCAGGATAGAAAAGTTTTGCCAGTACCAACATTACCATAAAAAACAAGATTTTGGTAGTCTGAGTTAAAATTTTTTGTAAAATTTTTACTGACATTGATAGCGTTGGAATAAGAAGCGGCTTCTGCTTCATTAAAAAATTCAAAAGACAGGGTATCAAAATTCTGTGTTTCAATCAAATCGTAAATACCCGATTGTTCAAATAAAAGTCTGGTCTGTGCCTCAATAAAACAGCTGCACTTAGTCCGGGTGTCAGGAAGAAACCCAGTGTCATGACACTTTTCACAGCTATAAACGGGAGCGGAATAATCCGGAGAAAAACCGTTTTCGGCAAGAAGCCGGTTTTTCCTGTCAATCACCAAGTCCTCTTTGGCATGTAATTGGGACAAAGCCTCTTCATCTCTGTCAAGGCTTGCCTGTACATGTTTCATGCGAAGGCTGCGAAGTTCTTTTTCCGCATCGACATATGCAGGGATTTTCCGACGGATTTCTTCTATGCGAGCCGTTTGAAGCTTGTGATTGCTTAAACGGATGCTGTCATATTTTTCCATAATAAAATCAAACTGCTTGTTGCTTAAACCCATAAATATCTCGCTTTCACTGTATCAGTTGCTTAATAGCATTTTTTCCAAAGCCTCGTAATCATAAGAGCGTTGGTTAAAGTCGTTAAAACCGCCGTCTTTTTTTACGGAAGATGCGGAAACCTTCTGATAAGAAGAGTCTGCCGCTTCTATGTCTTTTGCGCTCTTAACGCCGGCCTCGTGCCATTTTGACAAGATGGCATTGGCATATTGGATGCGGTTGCGGTCTGTAGCCAGAACAGAACGCTCGCAAGCCTTTAAAATTACCTCGGAAGAAAAGCCGAATTGGTTCATCCATTTCTTTATGTAGGTAACTTCGGGCTCTGTAGGCTCAGTATTTTTGCCAAGAGCACGCATGATGCTGTAAATCTGCTTGTCATACTTGGTAGTACGCAGTTTTGCCTGGCGGACGGTAACCACATGTGCTTCCGCCCAGTCTATAGCCACTTTTTCCATATAGGAAAATTGCTTCTTTCCTCGGCCCACGCAATACTGGATCAGATAATCGATCAGGTCAACGGAAAAGCCCAAAGTATCATAGATAAAAAGCAGAGTCTCCAGGTCGCTTCGGGACAGAAGCTTTCCTGTATACTGCTCGGCAATAAAGATAATCTGGGAAGTTTCGTTATTGCTGCGGAAAGCATCCAGTTCATCGGCGGTAAAAGCGGTCTTTACCGCAACAGGCGTCTTGGGTGCGGATTTGGTATTCTCTTCGGGTTGTTCTGCCGGAAGGGATGACAAATTGCCGGCAGGAACCAGCTTGGATGCCAGGGGTACAATTTCAGCCTTAGTATTTAAAGATGGAAAAGGAAGTACGTGTACTGCCTTTAAATTCTGCTCGCTGTCGTAATCGAGAGAAAGCAGGTTCAGCTTTTCCCAATAGCGGAGTGCGCGCAAAACATCCTTCTCCGTATAGTTAAAGCGGTCTGCAATATCGGAAATGCCGAAAGGCAGATTGGCTCCTGTCATACGAATTAAATATAAATAAATTTTAATCTGGGCATCATTAGCAGATACCATATATTTATCAATAAACTGATTGGATATAATGGTAGCGTTTGTCCCGTGATCCTGATAAATTGTTAAATGTGTCATCTCATCACCCGGTCCGTTTCATTCTTTAAAGCAAGTGAAAGTATAGCATAATTAGAGCAAAAATGAAATAGGAAATTTTTCGAAAACCCCCGTAAATACTGGGTTTGGAGGACTTTCTGAAAATTGTGGATATTGTGGATTGCCAGTCCACATAATATAAAAAAATTGTCGATGAGATGGAATTAACCGCTGGTTTCATGGTCAAGGGATAACGGATTATGTAAACGAAAATATCCACAAAGAAAAGTGGGTAGTTTTTACCACCTCTTTGTGGATAATGTGGATAATTATTCTTTTAAAAGGTTTTCTCCAATGTTTACAACATCTCCGGCTCCCATAGTTATCAACAAGTCACCGGGGGAAAAATTTTTTTTCAAAAAGTTTTCAATTTCTTCAAAAGAAGGGAAATAATCGCAGGGAGTTCCCAAAGCGAGAATTTCTTTTTGGAGAGTCTGGGAGCTGATGCCCAGAGTATTTTTCTCTCTGGCCGCATAGATATCGGCAAGTATTACATGGTCTGCAGCGGAAAGGGACCGGGCAAATTCTGGAAGGAATGCCTTCGTCCTGGTATAGGTATGGGGCTGGAAGACACACCAAAGCTTTTGGTGAGGATAATTTCCCGCGGCAGAAAGCGTAGCGGAAATTTCCGTGGGATGATGAGCATAGTCATCGATAATTGTTACACCGTCCCTTTTACCTTTATATTGGAAACGCCGTTCAGTGCCGTGAAAATTCTTTAGAGCAGAGCGTACATGGTCCATAGGAATATCCAACACGTCGGCAAGTACGGCAGCAGCCATGGAATTGTAAACATTGTGCTCGCCGGGAACGCTCAACGTGATTTTTTCGCGGCTTTCGTTATGACATAATTCATAAGAAGGATTGGCAAAATCATCAT
>CAZZHJ010000048.1:0-12281 GCA_964653815.1 uncultured Lachnospiraceae bacterium | reverse complement strand
GGCTATTTTCAAGAATCTGTCCAAGCGTCTGGCTGCCATGATCAAAGAGGACATGGAATTCATGGGCCCTGTACGTATGAAGGATGTAGAAGAGGCACAGCAGAAGATTGTAAATATTATCAGAAAGCTGGAAGACTCGGCAGAGATTATCATTTCCAGAGGTGGAGGTGACGAGATTGTTGTCTAGTCCCAATTTGTACAAAGTTAACCAGGTGGTTTTGCAGGAAGTGGAAGCCCGGGTCATTGATTCCAATGACAGAATGGCGGAAAGAATTGCGGAGCTGTCCCAGAATTTAAAAAACAGCATCGAAGAAGATGGTAATGATGAAAATTTTGCGGAAATGTTTTCCGACGGAATAGATGCGGCACAGGTTTCGGAACTCCTGGATGACACAGGGGGGCCTGTGTTAAAGGCGGAGCCGGTCTATGATGGACCGTCGCCGGAGGAAATGATAGCGGAGGCACAGGAAGAAATTGCCGCTATGATGGAACAGGCAAGAGCAGAAGCGGAACAGATTAAAAGGAATGCATACGAAGAGGGTCTGGCAAAGGGGCAGAATGACGGTTATGCCAAAGGATGCGGGGAGGCGGAAGTGCTGAAGGAGCAGCTTGGCAGAGAGTATGCGGAGAAGGAAGAACGGCTTTCTAGGATTTATCAGGATAAAATCCGGGAAATTGAGCCCGAAATCGTAGATGCGCTGACAGACATTTATGAGCATATTTTCAGCGTTAAAATAGCAGACAACAGAGACGTTGTGCTGCATTTGCTGAGCAATACTCTCCGTAAGATGGAGGGCAGTTCGGAATATCTGATTCATGTTTCCAAAGAAGACCTTGCTTTTATCAGTATGCAGAAGGAAGCGCTGCTGGAAGCAGGCGGTGTGGTAAATGCACATTTTGATATAGTGGAAGATTTAACTTTAAAGAAAAATGAGTGTCTGATCGAGACGGAAAGTGGAATATTTGACTGCAGTCTTGGAATAGAACTGAAAGAGCTGAAGAAACAGCTTTTGCTGCTCTCCTATGAAGGGAAAAGCGGGCTGGCAGAAAGTTAAAGGAGTTGCGGGCATTGGCAAGTGCAACGATGAATATGAGAAAATATGAAAAGGCATATAACCTGACTTATTACAAAAAGATGGGCAAGGTGGTTAATGTGGTAGGACTTACCATTGAATCTGCCGGCCCTGATTCTAAAATGGGAGATTTATGCCGGATATATAAAGAGGGAAGAGGCGGGGAGTATATCCTTGCCGAGGTTGTAGGGTTTAAGAACAACCATACCCTGCTTATGCCATATGAGGTTACTGACCGCATCGGCGGCGGTTGTATTGTGGAGAATGAAGGTGATCCCCTTTCTGTTGCAGTGGGAGAGGAACTGCTGGGACAGACATTGGATGGACTGGGAAGGCCCATTGATGGGGGGACGCTGCACTGTATCCAAAGCTACCCCATAGAGGCGGCAGCGCCGGATCCTTTAAAGCGTGAGATCATTGATACCATTCTTCCGCTGGGTGTAAAGGCGGTAGATGGACTGATCACCATCGGGAAAGGACAGAGAATTGGTATTTTTGCCGGTTCTGGTGTGGGGAAATCCACCTTGATGGGTATGTTTGCGCGCAATACCAAAGCGGACATCAACGTAATCGCCCTGATAGGCGAGCGTGGCAGGGAAGTGCGCGAATTTATTGAAAGAGATTTAGGGCCTGAGGGCATGGAGAGAAGCGTGGTGGTGGTTGCCACTTCGGATAAGCCTGCATTGGAGAGGAAAAAAGCGGCGCAGACAGCGACCGCCATTGCGGAATATTTTAGGGACAGGGGAAAAGACGTATTGCTTATGATGGTTTCCCTGTCCCGTTTTTCTATGGCGCAAAGGGAAATTGGCCTTGCCAGCGGGGAGCCTCCGGTAACAAGGGGATATCCCCCCAGCGTATATTCAGAAATGCCCAGGCTTTTGGAACGTGCGGGAAGAAATGAAGTAGGTTCTATTACGGGTTTATATACAGTACTGGTAGACGGCGATGATTTTAACGAACCTATTACGGACACTGCACGAAGTATTCTGGACGGACATATCATGCTGAACAGGAAACTGGCGCATAAAAACCATTATCCGGCAATTGATGTGCTGCAGAGTATTTCCCGTTGTATGAGCCAGATTGCAAAACCGGAGCATAAACAGGCAGCAGGACGGTTGAAAAATGTCCTTGCCACTTACAGTGACGCGGAGGATTTGATCAATATCGGCGCATATAAGAAGGGGAGCAATCCGGACATTGATTATGCCATAGATAAGATTCGGACGGTCAATGAATTTTTGATGCAGACAACGGATGAAAAGATTCCCTTTGAAGAAGAAGTGCAGAGACTGATAGATATTTTTTGATGCCGGGTGATTCGGTATAAGGAGAAGGCATGAGCAAGTTTATTTATCGGATGCAGAATATTCTGGAAATCAAAGATAAAATGGAGCAGCAGGCAAAAAATGATTTTGCAACGGCAAATCTCCGGGTTCTGGAAGAAGAAGAAAGACTGCAGCACTGCCTGGAAAAGCGGGGACGGCTGGAAGCGGCTGGAAGAGAACTTTTACTGGCGGAGCGGCTTTCGATTCTGGATATAGAGGAAAATAAAAGGCTGGTTGCCCATGCGGGAGAGCAGGTAAGGGCGCAGACCATTCAGGTGCGTATGGCTCAGAAAAAGCTGGAGGAGCAGCGGGTACGCATGCAGAAAGCCATGCAGGAGAGGAAAACCCAGGAAGTTTTAAAGGAAAAGGCTTTTGAGGTTTTCATGCAGGAGGAAAAAGCGGCTGAGAGCAAGGAAATCGATGAGTTGACCAGTTATACCCACGGTCAGAAGACAGATAGCGACAGGTGATGGCAATGGCAAATGAAAGTATGGAGCAGGTTGGGACACTGGACCCAAAGGCGGAAAGAAAAAGATTAAACGAAGAAAAAAAGAAATTAAAACAGGAACAGAAGGCACAGAAGAAGGAAGCCAAGAGAAGGGCAAAGGAACTGGCCCTGGAAGAGGCGGGACTTCAGGACGACGAGGAAGGCGGCGGATTCTCGGCTTTTATTGTAACGGCTGTTATCATTATTGTGTGGCTGGGCATTCTGGCGCTTTTGATCAAGCTGGATGTGGGGGGATTTGGCTCCAATGTATTGGCGCCTGTTATTTCCGATGTCCCTGTTTTGAATAAGATTCTGCCAAAGAGCACGGAGACGGAAGTGAGCGACGGGGAGAGCTACGGCGGTTATACCAATCTGAAAGAAGCCGTAGACCAGATAGAGAGGCTGGAACTGCAGTTAGAGCAGGCACAGTCCAATATTAACGTGGACAGTGAAGAAATAGCGCAGCTGAAGGCGGAAGTGGAAAGGCTGTCTACCTTTGAGGCAAATCAGATTGAGTTCCAGAGGATTAAAAACCAGTTCTATCAGGAAGTGGTGTATGCGGAAAAGGGACCGGGTGCAGAAGAATACGCAAGGTATTATGAAACAATGGATCCCGAGACAGCGCAAAATCTCTATAAAGAAGTGGTGGCAGAGGAAGCGGTATCCGAGGAGATAAAGGATTATGCCCAGGCTTATTCCGAGATGAAGCCTGCAGAGGCGGCGGCTATTTTTGAGGAAATGACCAATAATCTGGATCTGGCGGCACGTATTTTAGGGGTTATGGAGCCTGATGACAGAGGAAAAATATTGGGTAAGATGGATCCAGAGATAGCGGCCAGAATTACCAAAATAATGGATCCTGACAGTTAAGGAAAAAGGAGTTTAAACCGATATATTTTATAGGCAGGCACCAGACTGCCACAAAATATAGAAAATTTCATAGAGAAAGGAGGAGAGAGGATGACCAGTGCACCGATTAATGATTATTCGGTTATGCCAGTGTATCGGAAAGCCCAAAGCGGAGAAGGCCAGGTATCCAATCAAAACGAGGATACAGCGGGAAGCTTCAAGGATGCCATGAATCAGGCAAAGGGCAATCAGATAGACGCAGCAAAAGAAAATACCGGCAAGGTGCAGAACACAGGAGGCGTTACAAGAACGGCAGATGCTTTTTCCACTAAAAGCGATACAGTGAAAGTGCAAAAGACGGAAGAAACACAGAAAAGTGAAAGCGTTTCCGAGTCCAAGCAGACCGACAGCGACAAAGAAGCTGTGGAAGAGACTGCAAAAGATGTGGAAAAGGAAGTTGTGGAAGAAATCGCAGAGGAACTGGATGTTACGGAAGAAGAAGTAAAGGAAGCCATGGAAGTTTTGGGCTTCACGGTTATGGATTTGACGGACCAGGGCAATATGGCGGCTTTAGTAACCCAGATTACGGGTGAAGAGGATTCCGCAGTGCTTTTGACAGATGAAAATCTGTTTGCCACAATCGGAGAACTTACAGAAGCGGTAGGGGAAATCATAGAAGAGAGCGTACAGAACCTGTCAGAGGAACTGGATGTGGATATGGATGAAGCGATTCAGATGGTACAGGATGCCCTCGAACATGAGGAACCAGTTGTGGAAGAAAAAGGTGTTATCGTTGAGATAGACGATGAACTGGCACCGGAGAAGGCTGAGACGGAGTCCAAGGTAGTAAGGGAAATCCCAGAAGAAGCAGAGGAAAGACCCGAAACTGTAAAAACAGAAAATGCCACAGAAGAGCAGACATCAGGGCAGAACAAGAACATGACGAATTCCGGACAGGAAAGTTCACCCTTGGTAAACCAGATGTTTCACACGGAAACCTTCGCAGCAGAAGGAATTGAAAAGCCGGAGCTTCCGTTTACGTCTTATGTGGACACAGCTGATATCATCAACCAGATTGGAGAATATGTAAAGATTCACCAGAGCGAAGGAATATCGCAAATGGAGATTTTACTGAATCCGGAAAGTCTTGGAAATATCCATTTACAGGTGGCAGCCAGAGAGGGTGTCATTACCGCAACAATCACAGCACAAAACGAAGCGGTCAGAGAAGCGTTGATGGTTCAGGCAATGACCTTGAAGGAAGAAATGAACGAACAGGGCTTAAAGGTAGAGGCAGTAGAAGTTACCGTAGCCAGCCATGAATTTGAAAGAAACATGGAAAACGGCGGTGAAGAGGCCAAAAACTTATTTGAGCAGCAGTTTCAGAAACAGAGCAGACGTAGAATTGTGATCAATAATCTGGAACAGGCGGAGGAAATGCTCGCAGACGATGAAATATCAGATGCGGAAAAACTCCAGATCGATATGATGGCAAAGAGCGGAAACAGCGTAGATTTTACAGCATAAGAAAGGAGAAAGAAAATGAGTGTATCAGCTCAGGTAATTGACGGTGTATTACAGCAGAAAGTAAACGGCACCGAAGAGAAAAAGACATCTAAGGCAACGAACTCATCTACCATGGACAAAGATGCATTTTTGCAGCTTCTGGTTGCACAGATGAAATATCAGGATCCTTTGGAGCCTACCTCCAATACAGAGTATATTTCTCAATATGCAACATTCTCAGAATTGGAACAGATGCAGAATATGAGCGCTACCCTGGAACTGTCCCGTGCAGCAAACCTGGTAGGACAGACGGTAGTTGTAGAGCGTACGGATGACAGCGGAAGAACCACCAGTGATATGGGCGTGGTTGATTATATCAGCTATGAGAATTCCAAAGCTATGGTATGGGTCAACGGAAATTCTTATTCCCTGGATGACGTTGTTGAAGTAGCGGATTCGGAATACATAGAAGCTTATTCCATGGCGTTAACACTTACCAAGGCAATCGGAAAGCTTCCCCCTGTGGCAAATCTTTCCATCAGTGAGAGAAACGCGGTTGAATCCATTAAAGAGACATATGATTCCATGAGCGAGTATCAGCAGACTTTTGTAGCTGAGGATACAAAGAAACAGATTGAAAAATATGTTGAAAAGATGAACGAAGTCGTTAAGCTGTATGAATTGAGCAACAATAACAGTACAGATGAGAGTGGCGAGACAGAAGAAACAGGTAGTACCGATGGTGCGGAATAATTAGTCAGCAAGAGTCGGGAAGGGAGGAACAAGTATGAATCAGATTCAGCAAAGTTTCCTTTCGAACCTGCAGATTCAGAATCAGTACCTCAATACTTCCAAAATGCCGGATATCAGAGAAGCCAATAAATCCGGGGGAGTATCATTTCAGGATGTTCTGGCACAAAAGGCGCAGGAGGCTGATGGGAAGGAACCCTTAAAGTTTTCAAAACATGCCTTTAACAGACTGGCGGACAGGAATATTGAACTGACGATGGAACAGATGGACAGACTGGCCGAAGGAACACAGAAGGCTGGAGCGAAAGGAATCAGGGATTCGCTTGTAATGGTTGACAATCTTGCATTTATCGTAAATATACCGAATAAAACGGTTATTACAGCATTAGACCAAGAACAGGCGGATGACAAAATTTTTACAAATATTGACGGAGCCGTATTTGCATAAGCCGGACCTTTAGGAGGCTTATATGTTCCCGAATGACAGAGGGAGCAGGCGGTCACAAATCAGGAGGTTGATTGAACTATGATGAGAGCATTGTACTCTGGTGTAGCCGGATTAAAGACACACCAGACAAGAATGGATGTTATTGGTAACAATATTGCAAACGTAAACACAACAGCTTATAAATCACAATCCATGGTATTTTCAGAATTGATGTACCAGACAACGCAGAGAGCGTCGGGACCTAATGCTGTCAGCGGAACAGCCGGTACCAATGCAAGGCAGATCGGTCTTGGTGTTAAAACAGGAGCAATCTCAACAGCAATTGAGACACAGGGTGCTACCCAGACAACAGGAAACCCCTTTGATCTCAGAATTACCGGAGATGCTTTCTTTATTGTAAGTGACGGAAGGAGCAACTACTTTACAAGAGATGGTTCTTTCTACGTTGACAGTGTAGGTAATCTTGCAATGTCTTCCACCGGTTACAATGTAATGGGATGGCAGGTAGATGAGACTACAGGCACTATTAAAAAGGATACCGTATCAGCGCTTCGTATTATGAGTGCAGAGAATATGACATATCCTCCGGAAGCTACAACAAAAGCATATGTTTCTGGTATCGTTGATAAAGACGATGTTCAGGTTTCTTCAGAAGGCGGAAAGATCATGAACTTGAATTTCTATGATAACCTGGGCTATGTATATACAGCGAAGCTGTCCATGAAATCCACAGGCACAAAAGGAATGTATACAGTGGAAATGACAGATTTGCTGGATGCTAACGGAAAATCTGTTCCTGTTGAGGGTATGAGCTTTGGCGAAGACCAGAGAATCGAAGACAAGAAAACACTGGAGTTAAGCACCACATATAATTATAACGCTACAGATAATACCATTACTTATCTGGAAGATGGGGAGAATGTAACCATTGATCTGGGCGGCGGCGCTGCACTGAAGGCCGAAGAGAAGGAAGTGATTGCCAAAGCATACGGCTATTCTTCCTTTGAAGAGATGAGCAAGCTTTATGTCATGAATGGAAATGGCGATCCCGTATCCATCGGAGATATGGTTGAAGACGGCAGCTTTACAGATCTGCTTAATGATACTGGTTCTTTTACAGCAGCAGGAAAAGCATTTACAGGCGGTGTTATCCAGTATGATGTATCGACAGGTAAGATCCAGTCTGTAAACGGATTGAGCACCAATCTGAGCCTGGATATAAACTTTGGCAGCCAGGAGGTTCCCGGAGGTCCTTTCAAGACCATCAGTGTTGATTTTTCAACATCTACCAATGTATCAAATGAGGGAACCAGTACAATCGGGGCAGACCCCGGAGATATCAAGGGTCTTGGCGTAGGACGTAAGCTGGGAGAACTTTCCGGTATTACCATCCAGAAGGACGGTATGATTTATGCGTCTTATGATAACGGGCAGACAAGGCTGTTAGGACAGATTGCTGTGGCTGAATTTGCTAATCCGGCCGGTTTGGAAAAATCAGGTGACAACCTGTACAGTGCAACATTGAACTCGGGAGAATTTGATGGAATCGGTGTGGATATTTCTGCAAACGGCGGTTATATGGAAACAGGCGTACTGGAAATGAGTAATGTGGATCTTTCCTCAGAATTTACAGAAATGATAACGACTCAGAGAGGTTTTCAAGCAAACTCCCGTATTATTACCGTATCGGACACGATTTTGGAAGAATTGATCAATCTGAAACGTTAATTGTTACGGAGTCTTAGTTTAGTAATTATATAAAAAAATAAGGGATATTTTTCGTAATAATAGGAAAAATGTCCCTGTTTTTTTGCGTGGGAAAGTGGTAGAATATATGGAGTTAATCATAGAATGGGGTAAGTAGTACGGAAATGAAATAATAAAATCTGGAATTCTTTTCAATGGTAATTTACGGAAAAGGGGGAACTTTATGATTGAAGTTACGCGTCTGAATGATACAAAAATACTGATAAACCCTGATTTAATCGAGTTTGTGGAAGAGACCCCGGATACGGTCATTACCTTTACTACAGGTAGGAAAATTATTGTAAAAGAAAGTAGACAAGAGATAAAAAATTTAGTAAAATTGTACAGAAAGGATATTTTTACATAGCAACGTGAAAATAAACAGGTGTTTTTCATGGATATAGCATCAATTATTGGTTTTATTGCATGTATAGGTCTTATTTTCTATGGTATTGTTTCAGGTGATGACGGGCTTGCGTCCATCTGGGGCTTTTTGGATGCCCAGTCGGCTATTATTACTTTCGGTGGCGCATTTTGTTGTATTATGGCATGTAACAGTATGTCGGACTTCCTGGCCGGACTTAAGAGTATTAAGCTTGTATTTAAGGTGCCGACCATTGATACCCCACAGATTATTAATAAAATTATTGATTTATCCAATGTAGCACGTAAGGAAGGCTTGCTTTCCCTGGAGGAAGCGGCAGCGGATTTGGATGACCCTTTCTTAAAGAAAGGGATTCTTCTGATTGTAGACGGTACGGACCCGGAGCTGGTACGCGGCATATTGGAGACAGAGCTCAGCAGTGTGGAAGGGCGGCATAAGGCCAAGATTTCCTTCTGGCAGGATGTGGCTTCCATGGGACCTGCTTGGGGTATGATTGGAACGTTGATTGGTCTGATTAACATGCTCGGCAACCTGTCGGACATCAATTCCGTAGGACCTAACATGGCAATTGCGTTGATTACGACTTTATATGGCTCCATGCTTGCCAACTGGATTGCAACGCCTGTTGCAACAAAGTTGAAGAACAATAACGATGCGGAGTCTATGGTAAAGGAGATTATGATAGAAGGTCTTCTGTCCATACAGGCAGGAGAAAACCCAAGGGTTATTGAAGAGAAGCTGAAATCCTTCTTAGCGCCCAAAGACCGTGCCGGCGCAGGCACAGAGGAGGGCGGTGAGGAATAATGGCCAGAAAGAAAGAGGAAGAACAGGCACCGGGTTCGCCAGCGTGGATGGCGACGTTCAGTGACTTAATGAATCTGCTGTTATGTTTCTTCGTGCTTCTTTTCTCCATGTCCTCAGTGGATGTGGAAAAGTGGCAACAGTTAGCAGCGTCGTTTTCCGATAACTTCAGCGTGTTTAGCAGCGGTGCCAGTGCAATCGGCGACGGCATATTGATCAGTAACGGCGTCAGCCAGTTGAATCAGCTGGATGATTATATCAACAGTACCGGTAAGAGCGCGGACAGCGACACGGAATCGGAAGAATTAAAAGAGTTTGAAGAGAAGCAGCTGGCAGAGGCGGAACGTCTTGCGGAGCAGATAGAAGAAGCCGTGGATGAAAGCCAATTTGCAAATGAGATAGATATCGACTTTACTGCCCAATATGTATCCCTTACCTTAAACGGCGCATTGCTGTTTGATTCGGGAAGCGCGGAGATTAAGGAAGAGGCAAAACCACTGATGGATAAGGTGGGACAGCTGTTGACACGATATGCCCAGAGTACCATTGAAATAGAAGGGCATACGGATAATGTTCCCATCCATAATGCGAAATTTGCCAATAATAATGAATTATCCAGCTTTAGGGCTCTTTCCGTATTTGATTATTTTATGGAGACTACTTTCCTGGATCCGGCAATGATAAAGCATTCTGGAAGGGGTGAGTACCTGCCGGTTGCGGACAATGCAACACCGGAAGGAAGGGCCCAGAACAGAAGAGTTGAGATTAAGATTTACCACTCGCTGAGCACGGGAGAATAGGAGGAAGATTGTGAAAAAGAATTTAATATCCATTATTATACTGGCATTATTGATTGTGAATCTGGTTCTGACTTCCATTATGATGTTCAGTGTAATGAGCACAAACAAAAAGACTGGTGCGGTTGTTGGGGATATTGCATCGATCTTAAAGCTGGAGCTGGGAGATGGCGAAGGCGGAGCGGAGGCAGCGCCGGCTGTTTCCATGGAAGATACCGATATTTATGAGATAGAAGACGAATTGACGATTCTGCTGGCTAAGGGAGATGACGACGAAGACCATGTTGCGTTAGTTCAGGTTTCCCTTTCCATGAATACAAAGGACAAAGGATATAAGACCTACGGTTCCACTATCGGGGAGCAAGAAAGCTTGATCAAGGGCACCATTACCGATGTGATAAGCCGTTATACTGTCGATGAGGTACAGCCCAGAAGCGGTGAAATAAAGGAAGAGATACTTTCTGAAATACAGAAAATGTATGGCTCTGAATTTATATATCAGATTACCTTCAGTAAATTGTTTGTTCAATAGGACTGAAGAATTGATAAGCAGAATACAATAATAAGACGAACAGGAGGTGGGTTTGGTGGGTGAGGTATTATCTCAAAATGAGATAGACAGCTTACTTCAGGCACTCAGCAGTGGAGAAGTAGATGCTGAGGAAATGAAAGAAACCCCGGAAAAGCAAGTCAAGAATTATGACTTTAAACGTCCTGCCAAGTTTTCAAAGGAACATCTTCGTACTTTGGAAATTATATTCGAACACTACGGAAGACTGTTATCCACCAACTTGCCGGTTTACCTTAGAAAGAATGTGCAGGTTAAGGTTGCCAGCTCGGAAGCGGCTACTTTTTCGGAGTTTACCAATGCGCTAAACGATCCGGCTATTTTAGGAATAATTAATTTCAGCCCTCTTCAGGGAGACATCATTATTGATATGCAGACCAACCTGGGTTATGCAATGATAGACAGGATGCTTGGGGGAGCTGGAGAGCCTTTAGATAAGAGTAGGGATTTTTCGGAGATAGAAACATCTATTTTGGATAGAATCATGGCCACCTGCGTATCTTTGCTGCGGGAGCCGTGGAAAAATGTGGCGGAGTTGGAGCCTTATATAGAGAGGATAGAATCCAATCCGCAGTTTGCACAGGTGATTGCACCCAATGAGATGATTGCCATTGTGACATTAAACGTCAAGATAGGCGAAGTCGAAGGGTTTATGAATGTATGCCTTCCTTTTATTACCCTGGAAAGCATCATGGACAAATTGAATACCAAGTTCTGGTTCTCGACCATGAAAGAGGTTGATGATGAGAGTTATCAGGAAAATATCGAGGCTATGCTGAGAAGAGTAGATATTCCGGTAAAAGCAGTTCTTGGAAAGAGTATTATCTCCGTCATGGATTTTTCGTGCCTTCAGGTTGGGGATATCATCCGACTGGATACAAAGGTCGAGGATGAATTGGAAATTTATGCCGGAAATCTTAAGAAATTTACAGCCTTACCGGGTGTCAGCAAAGACAGCTATGCGGTAAGAGTTACATCGGTTATAAGAGAGGAGGAGTAGGAGAATGGATGGTATGCTGTCTCAGGATGAGATTAATGCATTGCTAAGCGGAATGGTCACAGATGAGAGTTCCCCGGAGCCTTCTGCAGAAGAAACACCTACAGCAGGGCAGGCACCCGATGAACTAGAAGGTGTTGAAGCCCTCACAGATATTGAAAAAGATGCGATAGGCGAAATTGCCAATATCAGCATGGGAACATCTGCGACAACCCTTTTTTCTCTGGTAAACAGAAAGGTAAACATTACAACACCCGTTGTTACAATGGCAAAATGGGAAAATGTAATGAACGATTACGAGAGGCCTTGTGTATTTATCCAGATCAAATACACTGTCGGTTTAGACGGCGCCAACATGCTGGTATTAAAGGAACATGATGTAAAGGTTATTACCGATTTAATGATGGGTGGTGATGGCACAAATACGGAAGGCGAGTTGGGAGAAATCCATCTGAGCGCTATTTCCGAAGCGATGAATCAGATGATGGGTTCTTCGGCAACTTCTCTTTCATCCATGCTTGGCAGAATGATTGATATCAGTCCGCC
>CAZZHJ010000047.1:0-12377 GCA_964653815.1 uncultured Lachnospiraceae bacterium | reverse complement strand
TCCATTTTTCGTTAATCAGGTTGATGCATACAATGAAGATCAGCATGATAATCAGATAATTCATGATACTCATTTGTGATTAGCCTTCCTTTGTCAAGAACATTTATATCCCAAGGGATATTTTAACTATCATTTCATTAGAAAGCAATAGGAAAATAAAAATGATGCAATTATGATGCATTGAGCATGTATAATAAAGCCGACTGGAGGTAAAAAAGGATGAAAAAGAAGACTTATGCTGTGATTTTTTTATGTATGTGTATATTTCTTGCGGGATGCCGGGAAGCAGGAGGAGAAAGCGGGACAGCAGAGAATCCGGGGACAGAAGAAAGAATAGAAATCGAAAAAGAAACATCGGTAGAAGAAAAAGTGGAATCCCGGAAAGAAAAAGTAGTTACGAAGCCGGAAGAGGAGAGCAAAGAGAGGGAAGAATCGGAAGAAAGGGAAACGGAATGGGTTAAGACCGAAAGCCCTGCCTGCATACCGGAAACGCTGTTGGAATTTCTTGGAGATCTGACGGTAAAAGAAAGTGAAGAAATCGTTGAGAATATAACGCCTTTGATAAATGTCAGCATTCTGAATGAAGAGGAAATGAAAGAATATAAGGATGACCCGGCAGTGGCGGAATGTATAGAATGGATAGATGAATGCGGCAGCATAGGCGAAGGTATATTTTTGCGTGTGGATGAGGATAATGACGGCATAGAGGATCTGTTTGTATGGATTTCCGACGGCGGTTCCATGGGAGCTAACTACAGGGTGTTTTTGAAGGGACAAAAAGATGGCAGTTTTGTCAGGACGGATTTATGGGAAGACATTACCCAGAACCTGATTTTTATTGAATTTGAAGGGAAGAACTATCTTTTGGAAACAACCTATGACTATTATAAAAAATGTATAGATGGTTTTCTGATTTCCTGTTTTGAAGAAGGGACCCGCTGTGAAAGAGTCTATATCCAATTGACGAATGACGGGTATGAAACGGATATCAATCTGTCAGACCACAATTATGAGAAATTAGCAGACAAAATTGCAGGAATGAAAGATGCCGATTTTAAAAAAGATTATGTCTATGACTGGCTGTTTGATATAGGAAACGGCGAAGAAAAGGATGATGCGCCGGAAGGCTTAGAGGATACCCGCAGGGGAGCGTATTATTGCTCGGACATTAATAATGACGGAAAAGAGGAATGGTATACAAAGTCCATTTTTTATCCGTCCACTCTCTATACAAATATGTATCTGGTGGACAGTCTGTATTTGAACGGGAATTCTGAGAGAGAGGAACTGATTACATATTACGGCCTGGAATGTGAAGGAGTGCCTTTAGCCTTCTGGGTGGAGCATGTGGAAGAGACGGATAAACAGATTGTATGCCTGCTTTGTTATGACGGCTTGAGCAGATATATCGTATATGGCTTTCGGATAGAAGGAGAGAAGGCCGAGGAAGTAATGAAGATTGATTTCCGGGGAAATGAAACAGTGGAATATACTATAGAAATTTTTCAGGAGGCATCATAACCTCCGAGAGTTTTCTTTTCAAAAGCATTATGGCAATTGCAACCTGAACAGGTTATCTTCTGTATTATAAGTAATAACGCAAAAATAAGCGGATATTCAATATTAACATTTATGGCTTATACGATGGAGATGTATGATGAAAGAGAGGTAAAAGTTATCATGAAGAAACCTAAAATCACAAGTTTATTTGTTTATATTTTTGCATGTTGTATGCTGATATTTACTGTGTCCGGCTGTGGAAATCCTGACCGGAGTGAGACGGATAATACGGCAGATGATATAAATCAGGCAGAAGAATTATCAGAAAACAATTTTATTGCAGACTGTGGATTTAAAGAGGACGAATCGTTTTGGGAATATTATACGGAAGAGGGAAGTTTGCAGTTAGTACTATACTATGATGTAACATCCAAGGAAGGATGCGGTGTCCGGTATTATCCGGAAGAAGAAAATAAGCCGGAAGAAGGCTTTCGGTTTTCCGTAGGATTGTCTGATGAACTCCAATATCCTGTTATGGAAGCATGGGCTGACCTGGCGAGAAATTCAACGCTGTCCTGTAAAAGAAGTACGGGGAAAACGGCTGTATCTGAATATGAGGAATCCAGGGAATGTTTTGAAAACTGGCCCTATGATATGAAGCATTTTGCATCAAAGGGGATTGTAAAATCAGCTGAAGCCGGTAATTCTTCTGATCTGGTTGAAATTAATTGGATTTATAGAAATGATGATACTTTGCAGAGAAAAGTATACAGGCATAATCCACAGGTATTCGGGACATATCGCAGCAGTGCGGAATATTATTATGGAGAAGATGAAAAGCTGTTATATCAGAAATTTATGACTGATTATGGCAATGGCGAGGTGTATTATATTTACGGGGAAGATGAAATTGTGCCGGAATATTATCTGCATATAGACCAGAATCAGGGGATTCTTGCAGAACTGGTATCTTATGATGCAGAGATACCGGATGAGGATAAATTAAATCTGGATGAGGAGAGAATACTTGAGCAGTTTACCTATGCTCCTTCTTTTCATGTGGATATCGACCATTATGACGATGAGGGCAATGCGGCTGTTCATGTGTATGAAGCAGTCGAAAATGAAGATGAATCACATACAGCTACCGGTGATTGGATTACAGTCAATCCTGATACGGGAATCGGTGTAAATTATTATGGCGAAATAGTGGATATTATACAGGAAGAAGGAAAAATATTATATTACCGGTTTTTGAACGGACAGATAGAGGCTGTAAGAACGGAAACCAATGACAGTCAGAAAATATTACGTTCTTATTATGAAGAAGATTCCTTGCTCTATGCATATGTAGATTTGAATGATGATGACGTTGAGGAATTAATTATTTATCCCTATGGGATTGTTATGAATATTCTAACCATAGACCGCGATGAAGTCTGTTGGATTACCACCCCTTTTTACAGTGCGGCCACAGGGGAAATGATCAATGAAAATAAAGAAATTGTTATGGTGGATAAAAGCCATACGGGGCGTGAGCATTATAGTGTTTACCGTCTGAATAATGAGAAGGAGCTGGAGGAAGTCATTTTTTTTCAGGTATGGTTTGCCGGGGAATTTACAGGTCTCCAGGAAGATAAATATATCCAATGTGTGGGAGGAGCGGAAAACGGGATAAAAGAAGTCATTACAAAAGATGAGTTTGATGCGCTTTATGAGAAATATGTCCGGAATGGATTGGATATAGAGTGGAAGAGATTCGAACCTAAAGAATTTTAAGACGGTAAAATTTTTTTGTTCAGTAATAGACAAGAGTGGTTTTTTCCTTTATGATAATAATTATGAAATTCCATATAGACTATTGGAATAATACGATTATAAAAAGGGGAAAACGTAATGCAGACAGAAATTAAGTGGAATGACAGATTTAATATAGGAGTAAGTTCTATTGATAATGCTCATCAGAGATTATTTTCCATTGTACGCAAAATGGTGGAACTCAAAGATGATGAAAGGGACAGACAGTGGATTTGTACAGAGGGGATTAAGTATTTTAAAAATTATGCCGTGAAGCATTTTGCAGATGAAGAGGCCTATATGAAATCCATCAATTACGAAGGCTATGAAGCCCATAAACGCCTGCATGACGGAATGAGGGACAAGACACTTCCCGCTTTGGAAAAGGATATGATAGAATCCGACTATTCTCCGGAATCTGTCCAGCACTTTTTAGGAATCTGCATTGGCTGGCTTACGGGTCATATTATGCTGGAGGATCATGCCATTACGGGAAGGGTTAAAAATAAATGGATTCATGAGCCTACGGAAGAAACCGCTATTCTGGAGGAATTGATTGCCAAGGTCATGTATGAAGTATTCTGTATGGAATTGGAAATAGTCAGTGAGCATTACGCAGGAGAGGATTTTGGTAAAAAAGTCTGCTATCGCATATCTTACCGTGATATGGAAAATAAGCGGATTCAGGTTTTTTTCATCTTAGAAGAGAGACTGGTTTTACATACGGTGGGGCAGCTTATGAATGTGGAGTTTAAGAAAATGGACCAAGTAGTGAATGATGCTGCCAAGACGATTGCAGAACATTATATGAAGCGGGTTGCCATGTACTATAAGTCAACGGGGCTGTATACCATTGAGAAAACAAATACGTTGACGGAAGACCAGCTGGCTCAGGATTTCGGAGTAGAATATCCCAGATACAGCCTGTTGTTTAATACAGGAAAAGGATATATGGCAGTTTGTATTAAAGCAGAGTGATTTGTTTACGGAACGGGTTATTCGTTGGGACGCTGATAAAATCTTCCTGACACCTGTTCCGTTTTCATTACGTTTACAAAGGCGTGAGGGTCTATTTCCTTGATGGCACGGATGATCATTTTGCTTTCTTCGCTGGAAACTACGGAATAGACTACCTTTCGCTCGTGATGTTCGTAGGAGCCTTCGCCTTCCATAATGGTAGCGCCGTGATTGCTTATTTCTGAAATGGTATGGTAGACTTCCCTTGCATGGTTGGTCACGATAAACAGAGTCTGCTGTTGGTATCTTTTATACAAAACATGAAGAATCTGTGTGGAGGTAAACTGGAAGATAATGGAGTAAAGGGCTTTGTCCCAGCCGAATAAAATGCCTGCGATGGCCAGGATAACGACGTTGAAGCCCAGCACCACGTTCCAGGAATCCACTCCTGTCTTTTCCGACAAAAAGATGGCAATAAAATCCGTTCCGCCTGTGGTGGCGTTCATCATCAGGCAAAGACTCATGACACAGCCGTTGATCAGCCCGCCGAATATGCTGATTAAAAGAGTGTCATAGGTAATGGCATATTCCGGGATAATATCCGTAAGCACACTGGTCAGGATAATCATCAGACAGGAATAAAGGGTAAACTTTTTGCCGATAAACCTAAACCCAATGTAAACGGGAAGGGCGTTTAAGATCAGATTGACTATGGTATAGGGAAGGGTAATCTGAAAGAACAGCTCCGCTCCCCGCTGTATGAGCAGTGACAGTCCTGTTACGCCGCCGGGATAAAGACCGCCGGTGCGGACAAATGATTTGATATTCAACGCCATCAAAAAGGCGGCAAGACAGATAACAACAATTCTTTTTCCATCTTCTTTAATACTGAATTTCATTATAATTCCCCCTGAATTTCATGGCTTTATCTCAATGTCTATCATTATTTTAGCTATTTGTGCGCTGATGTATTCGTAACTTTATATAAAATATTATAATACATTCGTGGGAAAAAGGAACAGGATTTACTGACTTTTTTGCCTTAAGGATTGTTATACTTATTAGAAAGCTTTCAAAACACGGATGCTTGAAATGGATTCGTGCATGGGATAAGAATCGGAGGTAACACGGTGGATGAGGATTTCCTTCTGGTTCTGGGCATCAGGAATGGAAGAGAGGATGCCGCAGAGCGGTTTGTCAGGAAATATTATAGCGAGATTTTAAATTACTGTTTTGCAAAAACCGGAGACTTTATGCAGGCGGAGGATATTACCCAGCAGACCTTCTTAAACTTTTTTAAGAGTATCGGGCGGTATGAGCACAGGGGAAAGGCAAAGAATTTTCTCTATGTAACAGCGGGTAACCTGTGCAAAAACTTCTATGAGCAAAAGAGAAGGTCTAAGGAAATGCCTTTAAGCGAGGAAGAAAGAAATGCGTTGACCGATGAGCGAAGCAGGGATTTTGCCGGGAAAACGGTGGAGAAAATCAGCATCCGGGAGGCACTTTTGCAATTGCCGGAGGAACAGAGGGAAGCAGTGCTTCTGTATTATTTCCAGGAACTAAAAATAAAAGAAATTGCCGCAATTTCAGGACAGACCCAGTCCAATATCAAATACCGGTTAAAGGCGGCAAAAGAGAAATTAAAAGAAATATTGGGAAAGGAGGATTTCACATGAGAGGACGTGAAAATGAGGGCTGTGCAGGAAAAAACAAAGCAGGTTATATTGTGTTGGATGAAAGAGTGTTGAGGCCGGCAAAGCTGGAAGAAACCGTTGCCTTGTCAAAAAGAATCGTGATGGAGCGCGAGAAGGAGAAAGAAGCGGGAATGCTTGAATTCATTTTTGGGCAGATGCGCTTTATATCAAAAGGGACCTGGGCGGTAAAAGCTGTTGTTTTTCTGGGAATGTTTCTTGCCTTATACGGAATCCGGCCCCAGAGCGGAAAAGGGGCGGAGCCCATGATAGCGGTAGCGGCTTCCCTTCTGGTGCTGACCGCCATGCCGGAAGTATGGAAAAATGTCAGATACCAGGCCATGGATGTGGAAAGCTGCACCCGTTTCGGACTGAAAAAAGCATACCTTGCCAGATTTTTGCTGCTGGGCATGACGGATTTGTGTGTGGCGACGGTTTTTGTATTGTGCACAAACAGATGGCTGTCTTTTTCTTTCTATCAGATAGCGGTATGGCTTTTAGTACCCTATAATTCCATGCTGATGGTCTGTCTGTCAATTATGGCATGGGGAAAAAGAACCTCAGAGTCCATGGCGGAGGCGGGCGGCGCTTTATGGATGGCGGTCGTTTTCTGGCTGACAGTATACTTACAAATCTATGAAAAAGTACAGCTGTTTATATGGGGAATCCTTCTTGTACTTTCCTATGTTTATCTTGGATTTGTCATAGGAAAAATTGTGAAAAATGCCAATGGGCTTTCGGAGGTGGAATATGTTAGAGATTGATGGCGTAAGCAAAAAATTCGGAGATTTTTATGCGGTAGACCATGTTCATTTACAGTTGGAAAAAGGCGTTTACGGATTGCTGGGAGCTAACGGGGCGGGAAAGACCACCCTTATGAGAATGATATGCACTTTGTTAAACCCCACAGAGGGGGAAATCCGCTATGAGGGAATGCCAATCTTAAAGTCGGGAGAAGGTTACCGGAATGTCTTGGGCTATCTTCCCCAGGACTTCGGTTATTATCCCCAGTTTACGGCGGAGGAGTATCTTCTTTATATAGCGGCGTTAAAAGGGATGAAAGGAAATTATGCTAAGACCAGGACCAAAGAATTATTGCAGCTTGTATCCCTTGAAAAGGCGGGAAAAAAGAAGGTAAAGAATTTTTCGGGCGGAATGAAAAGGCGGCTGGGAATTGCTCAGGCAGTATTAAACGACCCTGAAATCCTGGTGTTAGACGAGCCTACGGCAGGACTGGATCCCAAGGAAAGAATCCGTTTCCGCAATTTAATCAGTGAAATGGCGGAGGAACGGATCGTGCTTTTATCCACCCACATTGTATCGGATGTGGAAAATATCGCCAATGAGATTCTGATTATGAAGGACGGGAAAATCCAGACAAAGGGAACGGTGGAGCATTTAACCGGGGAGATTGAAGGCATGGTATGGAAATGCCTGATGACCCATGAGGAAGCCGCCTATGCGGAAGAACACTATACGGTCTGCAACAGGAAAAAGGAGGAAGGCGGCATTATGCTTACTTTGATTTCAAAAGAAAAACCGGCTGATGGCGCCAAAGAGGTCATGCCTTCCTTAGAGGACGTCTATATGTACTATTTCGGACAGGAGGTAGAGGAAGAATGACAATTTTAAAATTTGAGATAAAGAAAATGCTGCGGAGCAAAACTTCCATAGCCGCCATCGGGTTTTTAATCCTTTTAGCGGTGGGACTGTGTATCGGCTATATATATGGCGGTTACTATGTACAGGAGGACGGAAGTAAAATCCATGGAATCAGAGCGGCAGTTAAAATGCAGGAGGCAAAGGAGCCATGGAAGGGAGTGGTAACGGAAGAGGTTATTGCACGGGTTATAGAAGAAAATAATAAGGTAGAGGCAAATCCGTCCTATATGGGCGAGAATGGATGGCTTTCCGATGAAGGGTACTCCAGACTGCAGGGATTTTATGATTTAAGGGATTTTGTCAATGCAACTTACAGGGAAAGCTTTACGTCTTATGATTATTATACCATTAATCGGTTAAGCCCTGATGATGCAGCAGGTTTTTACGGGAAAAGGGAAGCCATATATGATGAATGGCTGGGAAGAGAGGAAGTGGAACAGTCTTTTTCCGATGAAAAGAGAGCCTATATCAGGGAACACGCCCTGGATATTGAAACGCCCTACTATTATGAATATTTTGACGGCTGGGTAAAGGTAAAGGAAATGAACCTGACGTTGATATTCGGTACAGTTATTGTCATTTGTATTGTATTGGCGGGGAATTTTTCGGCGGAATGTCAGACAAAAGCGGATGCCATCTATTTTTCCACCCGTTTGGGAAAGAAAACAGGAAACAAAATGAAAATTATAGCCGGATTTATACTGGCAACGGTTATTTATTGGAGCACGATGCTGGCGGCAAGCGGTGTGATACTGTTTGCATACGGTACATCGGGAGGAAAGGTTCCCGTTCAGCTGGAATTCTGGAAGGGTTTGTATCCCCTGACACAGACTCAGGCATGGCTTCTGGTTCTGGTACTGGGCTATATAGGCTGTATGTCCATGGGCGGAATTACCATGTTGATGTCTTCCAGGTTTAAATCCTCCTTTGTGGCGATTATTTTAGCTTTCCTGATTATTATGGTTCCTGCCATGGCTTCGCAGTCTATCAATAATTATTTCTGGCGGGATGCGCTGTCCCTTTTCCCCCACGGAGCCATTATGGGATATGATTATTTAACCACCTATGTGCTGTACCAGTTTGGGAGCAGGGTGTATTCGCCCTTTGAAATACTGATGCCTCTGCATGTGTTGGTTACGCTTATGACAATTCTGCCTACTTATTACAGTTTTCAGAAATATAAAGCGTAAAAGAAAATCGTATGCGCCCCTGTTTTGTCTATGTCAGACAAAGCAGGGGCATTTTTTCAGCAGATATTTTGAAATATCGGGTATCATTTTGAAATTTACATATCTATAGTCTATATGTTATCCTGTGTGCAGGAGGTTGTTTTCCATGAAATATAAATACTATTACGATGATGAATATATTAAGGATTTTTCAAAGAAGCTTGCTCTTGCAATACCTGACTTTCAGAAAGAGGCATTTGTCGATAATTTGCTTGGCCGGTTGGATGATAAAGAATTGTTTGACCGTTTTGACAGCATCGTGGATGCTATGGAAAAGTGCATGGGAAGTGATTATTCAAAAAATATACAGGCGTTTTTTCAGATACTCGGACCCGAACTGGAAAAGGCGGAAGGAATGTTCAATGAGGGCTGGTGGCTGTGGCCCGTCAGCAGATATGTGGAACGGCACGGAAATGAGAACTGGCAGTTGTCCCTGCCTTTCTTAAAGGAACTGACAAAGAGATTTACAGGCGAATATGCCATTCGTCCTTTATTAAAAGAGCATCCCGCAGAGGTCATGGACGAATTGATTCTTTGGACAAGAGATGAAAATGTTCATGTGCGGAGACTTGCAAGTGAAGGCGTCAGAATACGTTTGCCCTGGTCAGGAAAGCTGACTGTAGCATTGGATGAATTTGAGAGATATTCGACGATACTTACAAATCTGAAGGATGATCCGGAGAAATTCGTGCAAAAAAGTGTGGGGAACAATTTAAACGATTTGTATAAAGAAGCGCCGGAGAAAGCGGAGGGCATTATTGCCCAGTGGAAGAAGGCTGGGGAGAGCAAAGCGTCGGCGTGGATTATGAAGCATGGTATGAGGAATCAGAAGAAATAATAATTAGAAGAAATAAGAAAGTTTATGATACTAAAGAATAACTGACGTAGAGATAGAAATAATATATAAGAGCAGAGTAATAAAGTGTTGAATATAATAAGTAATTCTGATAAAATTTAAGTAAACATCCGCAAATACAATATTGTTGCGGATGTTTATTTAAATAAAAAGAGGTAATGGAATGTTGATGTCATATTTGGAATGTATAAAAATATTTGGGACAGATTATCAACTGGACAAACAGTTGAAATGTGGAAATTTGTTTAAAATTGAAAAAGGTATTTATTCGGATGAGAAAAGTGTCCATGAGATAGATATTATCACATTAAAATATCCGAATGCTGTCTTTACTCTGAACAGTGCATTTTATTTCTATTCTTTTACCGATGTCATACCGGATAAATACATTCTGGCAACAGACCGAAATTCAGCTAAAATTAAGGACGAAAGAGTAAAGCAGGTCTTTTATCCAAAGGATTTTTTGGAAACAGGAAAAGTAAGTATGGATTATGAAGGTTCCAAAATTCATACCTATGACAAAGAAAGATTATTGATAGAATTGGTTCGGTATAAAGACAAATTTCCTTTTGATTATTATAAAGAAATAATCTTATCATACAGAAAGCACATAATGGATATGGATATTGAATTGCTGCAGGATTATGCGGAAAAATTCCCTAAAAGTAGTAAAATTATGGATATGATACAATCGGAGGTATTTTAGTGATAAATATACTTGAAAAGACTGATGAAATAAAAAAAGAGGGATACAGCGAGCTGAATGCACAGGCAAAGCTTTGTCAGGATATGGATATTGATTTTATACGATATTCTTTAGACGAAAATGCTATTCGCTCTTTTATAGAGAGATTAAATACTATTGAAGGAATTGCAATTTCTGTAACTGGAGAAATAGAAAAATTAAAGCAACAAGACTATCATGGTAAAAGAGTGTACATACAGATAACAGATACTTTTGGAAATGTGCTTAACAGTAAAATTGATCTTGGGGTGCATAACAGGCTTCAGATTGAACAGGAGGAGTATTGCTTTGATGTAGGATTTGATAATGAGGGAGCCAGTCTTTTAATTAATTCAAAGGAACAGATGTTGACGGAAAAATTAAGAGCTATTTTAAAGTTTGGAGTATTTTCCACCAGATATAAAGATGTTTTTGATATTTGTTATTTATCGAGCCTTGTGGATAAAGACAAATTGTTAAAATGTTTTGAAACGTATATCTATGAAGATGAAGGGATGAAAGAGGGCACAATAGAAGATATAATAGCCAGAGTGCAAAAGACATTTTCCAACAAGCAGTACATAAAAAAGTTGGGAACGTCAAAAAAGAATTGGTTGGATATATCAAATGAAGCAGTTTTAAAAGATATCCTTGATTTTTTGAAGTCCCTACGGAAAGGAAAGGACCTATGATACAAGACATCAATCCGAAACATTTTTACAATCAATTTCAGAAGGAAACCATAGAAAAATCCGATTACATAATCAGTTTTCACAACAATCTGATTTTTGCAAAAGAAGCGGGACAGGATTTGGCTTTCATCCGTTATGAGGATTTCCTGGAATGGCAGGAAAAAGCATACGAGGAACAAGAAACGGAAAGAGAATTTCACTTTACATATCTTTTTACCATTGACCAACAGAAATATTTCCTGTTAAAAGAAGATGTGGAGCTGGAAATCTCCGGCTTTGCCTATTGCAAAATGTTTGATATAAGAAGGCGCGCACCTAAATATCAGGTAATGGCGGCTTCTACCGCATGGCATCTGTATGTATGGTACAGGGACAACCGGTTCTGCGGACGGTGCGGGAAAGAAACAGAAGAGGATGGGAATGAAAGAATGCTGCGATGTCCCTCCTGTGGCAATATGATTTTCCCCAAGGTGGCCCCTGCGGTTATTGTGGGAGTGACTGACGGGGACAGGATTCTTATGACAAAATATGCCAACCGGGAATATAAGCGTTATGCCCTTATTGCAGGCTTTACCGAAATCGGGGAAACCGTGGAGGAAACGGTCAGACGGGAGGTTATGGAAGAAGTAGGGCTTCATGTGAAAAACATCCGTTATTATAAATCCCAGCCATGGGGCTTTGATCTGAATCTGCTGCTGGGATTTTTCTGCGAGCTGGATGATACTGCCTCTATTCATATGGATGAAGGGGAACTGGCTTTAGCGGAGTGGATGAAGAGAGAGGATGTCCCCGATTATGGGGAGGATTTAAGCCTGACCCATGAGATGATGCGGGTATTTAGAGAGGGAAAGTTATTGTAGAAGAAATGAAAAAAGCTGCCGTTAGAAGATTTCTAATCTCTATCGGCAGCTTCTTTTTATTTTCTACAATGTCCTGCGGTTCATAATCCTTAATGAAATTCCGTAGGAAATACCCAATGCAGCCAGCACGAGGATAATAAAGGCAGGAATGATTAATGCTGTATTGGACGTAAGTATCAGATTGACAAATTTTATGATGTCGGCTTCATAAATGTGGAAATGTTCCAGTATTTTACTGCCGATATATACGGCGGCAACGATAATGCCAAAGACTAAAAAGAGAGCAATTCTTCCGTTATCCCCGCCGAATTTCAGCTGTATGGGAAGCATCAGCGCCACAATGAACAACAACATAAGATAAATGCTAAGTGCCACAGGGATAAAATCCGGTCCCACTAGGTTGATATTT
>CAZZHJ010000046.1:0-12483 GCA_964653815.1 uncultured Lachnospiraceae bacterium | reverse complement strand
CGTCGGGGTAGCGGAAGATAATAATATCGTATCTTTTAGGAATACCTGTCTTATAGGCCAGACGGCTGCCGATAATGCGGTCGCCGGTCATAATAGTGTTTTCCATGGATTCAGAGGGAATCCGGGCATTCACGATTAAGAAGGTATCCATCAGCCATACCAGTATGATAACAATAATAAATATAATAACATATTCCAATAGTTCTCGAATTTTGGACTTCATGAGTTTCTTACCTGTTCTTTTTATGCTATTATTCTATTATACAGGGCAAAATCAGACAACACAAGAAGAAAAGAGGAATATGGAATGTATCAGTATGTTCTTTTTGATTTGGACGGTACATTGACTGACCCTAAAGAGGGAATTTGTAAGTCGGCGCAATATGCTTTACGGGCACAGGGGATAGAAGAACACGATCTGGATAAGCTGGAGCCTTTTATCGGGCCGCCTCTTTCGAGGAGTTTTTCGGAGTTTTACGGAATGGACGAGGAGCAGGCGGATGAAGCGGTAAAGAAATACCGGGAGCGTTATAATAAAGTCGGCGTATATGAGAATGAGTTGTATCCGGGAATGGCGGAGTTTCTGGCTGCGCTGAAGGGAAAGGGCATCCGGCTTGCCGTGGCTTCCAGTAAGCCCCAGGAACTGGTGGAAAAGGTGTTGGAACATTTTGATATCAGGAAGTATTTCCGGGTTGTGGTCGGAAGCGATTTGAGCGGGAAAAGAGTGGAAAAGAGCGAGGTGATTGAGGAGGTTTTCAGACAGTTCTTTTCCGGGAAGCGTATTCCCAAGAAGGATATTCTCATGGTAGGGGACCGCAAATTTGATGTAAAGGGTGCAGAGGCCTTTGGATTGAAATGTGCGGCCGTATCCTATGGCTACGGGGAAGAAGAGGAACTCATGGAAGCAGGAGCTGCTTACATTACGGATAATCTGGAGGATTTGTATACCATTATAACAGGGGAAAAGAAGAAAAAAGGAGCAGAGGCAGGCCCTTTCAGGAAGAGCCTTCGGATTCTTTCACCCATGGTATATGAATTTGTGCTGTCATTTTTGGTTCTGGCTCTTTTACAATTTGCCCTTGGGATTCTGATAAACGGCCCTTTTAGGGAATATGAGGGCTATATTAAGGCAAATCCCGGTCAGATAGCGATATATATGGATACGTTTTCGGCTGTTGTGTGTATCATTTTGTTTATGAGAATGTATGATAGGGAAAAGAAGCAGCCCATATCCCATGTTGTAAAAAGGCGAAACAGGAAAAAGCTTTGGGCGGAGGCGGTTCCTCTGGCGGGACTGTCGGTATGTCTGGCACTTTTCTTGAACGGATTGTTTACATTCTTTAAAATCATTATGATTTCGGAGACCTATGAAAGGGTGGCAGGCATCCAATATTCTGTACCTCTGGTTTTTGGCATTGTCAACTATGGACTGATCAAGCCGCTGGAGGAGGAGTTGGTTTTCAGAGGGCTGGTTTACGGCAGGCTGGAACAGTATTTTCCAAAAAGGATTTCCATTCTGGTATCTGCATTTTTGTTTGGGGCATATCACAGGAATATCGTGCAGGCGGTTTACGGCTTTTTAATGGGATGCCTTCTTGCGTGGTCTTTTGAACATTATAAGAGTCTGAAAGCGTCTTTGCTGGTCCACGGGGCGGCAAATGTGGCCGTTTATCTTGCAGGTAGCATAACGGCAGTAGGCGGATTGGTTGCGGACATCAGGGGAATGGCAGTGGCAGGAGTCCTTTGCATCGGGTGCGGAGGCTGGCTTTTACATACGCAAAATGTGTGGAAATCAAGAAAATTCACAAATAAGAAATAAAAAGACTGATAATTTAATGATTTTAAATAAAAAGTCGAATAATCAGACAATTTAGAAAAATTTTTTCTTTACAAGAAGAAAAAATGGGTGTATAGTTACATCACGAAAGCAAAACTGGATATTGTCCAGAAAGGAGATTGATCATGTTTGACGTAAAGTTAAATATGCCAAAGCCTCCCCTGTACCGGGAAGAATTTGAGCATGATAACTGCGGTATCGGCGCCTGTGTGAATATCAATGGCACAAAGAGCCGGGAAACAGTTGAAAACGCATTAAAGATTGTAGAAAATTTAGAACACAGAGCCGGCAAAGACGCCGAGGGTAAGACGGGTGATGGAGTTGGAATCCTGACACAGGTTTCACACAAATTCTTCACAAAAGTCGCGAAAACCCTCGGTATTTTTTTGGGTAATGAGAGAGAATACGGTGTAGGTATGTTTTTCTTTCCCCAGGATGAGCTTCAGAGAAACCAGGCTAAAAAGATGTTTGAGATTATTGTGGAAAAAGAAGGCCTGACTTTCCTGGGCTGGAGAGAAGTTCCTACGGTGCCTTCCGTACTGGGACATAAAGCGGTAGAGTGTATGCCTTATATTATGCAGGCTTTTATTAAAAAGCCCGACCATGTGGAAAAGGGGCTGGAATTTGACCGCATGCTTTATATTGTAAGGAGAGTATTCGAGCAATCCACAGACTGTGTGTACGTGGTTTCTTTAAGCAGCCGTACCATTGTATATAAAGGAATGTTCTTAGTGGGGCAGCTGCGTACATTTTTCAGCGATTTGCAGGATGAGGATTATGAATCGGCAATCGCCATTGTACACTCCAGATTCTCCACCAATACCAATCCCAGCTGGGAGAGAGCTCACCCTAACAGGTTTATTGTTCATAACGGGGAAATCAACACCATACGGGGAAATGCGGATAAAATGCTGGCAAGGGAAGAAAATATGGAATCTTCTTATTTAAAGGGGCAGCTCCACAAGATTCTTCCGGCAATCAACGCATCCGGTTCCGACTCGGCCATGCTTGACAATACCCTGGAATTTCTTGTTATGAACGGAATGCCCCTTCCTCTGGCGGTTATGATTACCATACCGGAGCCATGGGCAAATAATAAGACTATGAGCCAGGCAAAGAAGGACTTTTACCAGTATTATGCCACCATGATGGAACCCTGGGACGGACCGGCTTCCATTCTGTTTTCCGACGGAGACCTTATGGGTGCAGTGTTAGACCGTAACGGCCTGAGACCATCCCGTTATTACATAACCGATGACGGACAGGTTATTTTATCTTCCGAAGTAGGTGTGCTTCCTATTGACCCCGCAAGGATTGTAAAGAAAGAGAGACTGCATCCGGGCAAGATGCTGTTAATTGATATGACAAAAGGCGAGGTTGTGGATGATGATACCCTGAAACAGTCCTATGCGGGCAAACGTCCTTACGGCGAGTGGCTGGATTCCAATCTGGTAGAGCTTCATGACCTGAAGATTCCCAATGTAAGAGTGCCGGAGTTTACCTATGAAGAAAGACAGCGGATGCAGAAAGCATTCGGCTATACCTATGATGAACTGAAGCAGACCATCCTGCCTATGGCAAAGAACGGCTCTGAAGCCATTGCTGCAATGGGCGTGGATACACCGCTTCCGGTACTGAGCAAAACAAAGCATCCGTTATTTAATTATTTTAAACAGCTTTTTGCCCAGGTAACCAATCCGCCTATTGACGCAATCCGTGAGGAAGTAGTAACTTCTACAACGGTTTATGTGGGTACAGACGGTAATTTATTAGAGGAGAATCCTAAGAACTGCAACGTATTAAAGGTACGCAATCCTATTTTGACAAATACGGATATCCTGAAAATTAAAAATATGAAAGCGGATGGTTTCAAGGTTGAGGTGGTTCCTATTACCTATTATAAGAATACCAGCCTGGAAAAAGCCATTGACCGCTTATTCGTAGAAGTTGACCGTATGTTCCGAGACGGGGCCAATATCCTGATCCTTTCGGACAGAGGAGTGGATGAAAACCATGTGGCCATTCCTTCGCTTCTGGCAGTTTCCGCTCTGCAGCAGCATCTGGTAACCACAAAGAAACGTACTTCTGTGGCAATTATTTTGGAATCTGCAGAACCCAGGGAGGTTCATCATTTTGCATCCCTTTTGGGATACGGCGCCTCTGCGATCAACCCTTATCTGGCACAGGAATCCATCAGGGAGCTGATTGACAACCATATGCTTGACAAAGATTACTATGCGGCAGTGGATGACTATAACAGTGCGGTACTCCATGGTATCGTAAAGATTGCCTCCAAAATGGGTATTTCCACCATCCAGTCCTACCAGGGTTCCAAGATTTTTGAAGCAATCGGTCTGGACTATGGTCTGGTGGATAAATATTTCAGCGGTACTGTATGCCGTGTAGGCGGTATTACCATAGGCGATATTGAAAATCAGGTAAATGAACTGCATTCCATGGCATTTGACCCTCTGGGACTGGAAACAGACCTGTCTCTGGAAAGTCCGGGACATCATAAGATGAGAAGCGGCGGGGATGAACATCTTTACAATCCCGAGACCATTCATCTCCTGCAGGAATCCACACGCCGCGGCGATTATGAAATGTTTAAACAATATACGGCATGTGTCAATGATGAAAGCAGCATTAAGAGCCTGAGAGGATTAATGGATTTCAACTATCCTAAAAAGGGTGTTCCCCTGGAGCAGGTGGAAAGCGTGGATTCCATTGTAAAGAGATTTAAAACAGGCGCTATGTCCTATGGTTCCATATCCAAGGAAGCTCATGAATGTCTGGCTGTTGCCATGAACAATCTGGGCGGTAAATCCAATACCGGAGAAGGCGGGGAAGACTTGGAAAGACTTTCCGTAGGAGCAGACGGATTGAATAAATGCTCGGCAATCAAGCAGGTTGCATCGGGACGTTTCGGCGTTACCAGCAAATATCTCACAAGTGCACAGGAAATACAGATTAAGATGGCACAGGGGGCAAAACCGGGAGAAGGCGGACACCTGCCGGCAGGAAAGGTTTATCCCTGGATTGCCAAGACCCGTCATTCAACACCGGGAGTAGGGCTTATTTCACCTCCGCCTCACCACGATATTTATTCCATCGAGGATTTGGCACAGCTGATTTACGATTTGAAAAATGCCAATAAGGATGCAAGGATTTCCGTAAAACTGGTTTCCGAAGCGGGCGTGGGTACGGTAGCCGCAGGTGTGGCAAAAGCCGGAGCGCAGGTTATTCTGGTTTCCGGATATGACGGCGGTACCGGTGCGGCGCCGAGAAACTCCATTCACAACGCGGGACTTCCCTGGGAACTGGGATTGGCAGAAACCCATCAGACCCTGATTATGAATGGGCTCCGTAATAAAGTGCGGATTGAGACTGACGGTAAGCTTATGAGCGGACGGGATGTGGTCATTGCAGCCCTTCTGGGTGCGGAAGAGTACGGATTTGCAACGGCTCCCCTGGTAACAATGGGATGTGTCATGATGCGTGTATGTAATCTGGATACCTGTCCTGTAGGTGTGGCTACCCAGAATCCGGAACTCCGCAAGAGATTCAGGGGAAAACCGGAATACGTGGAGAATTTCATGCGCTTTATCGCAGAGGAAATGCGGGAATATATGGCGAAGCTGGGCGTTAAGACCATCGATGAACTGGTGGGCCATACAGAGCTTTTGAAGGTAAAAGAAGATGTGGACGGCAGATATGCCAAAATAGACCTGAGCAATATTATAAATAATCCTTATGCGGGAAGCAAAGAAAAGGTTATCTTTGATCCGAAGCAGGTATATGACTTTAAACTGGAAAAGACCATGGATGAAAAAGTACTGCTGAAACAGCTGTCAAAGGCCATGGAAACCGGGGCAAAGAGAAGTATTGAAGTGGATGTTACCAATACGGACCGTTCCTTCGGTACCATACTGGGTGCAGAGATTACCAGAAAGTTCTACAATACCTTGCCGGATGATACATACCGTGTGTTATGTAATGGAGCAGGGGGACAGAGCTTTGGCGCGTTTATTCCCAAGGGACTGACCCTGGAGCTGGTGGGAGATTCCAACGATTATTTTGGCAAGGGATTATCCGGCGGAAAGCTGATTGTTTACCCGCCCAAGGGCAGCCGCTTTAAACAGGATGAAAATATCATTATCGGTAATGTGGCATTATACGGCGCGACCAGCGGAAAAGCTTTTATTAACGGTGTCGCAGGAGAACGTTTCTGCGTCAGAAATTCCGGCGCCATTGCAGTGGTAGAGGGCTGCGGCGACCACGGCTGTGAATACATGACCGGAGGACGTGCGGTAATCCTGGGCACAGTTGGAAAGAACTTTGCTGCAGGCATGAGCGGCGGTATCGCTTATGTACTGGATGAAGACAGCAGCCTGTATACCAAGGTAAACAAGGAAATGGTTTCTTCCTATGAGATTACCAATAAATATGATGTTTTAGAACTGAAGGAACTGATTAAAGAGCATGTGGCATATACCAATTCCGAAAAAGGAAAGATTATTCTGGAAAATTTCGGGGAATATCTGCCTAAGTTCAAAAAAATCATTCCTCATGATTATGAGACCATGTTGAAGGCCATTGTCCAGATGGAAGAAAAGGGCATGAGCGCAGAACAGGCACAAATCGAGGCATTTTATGCCAATAAAAATAAGGAAGAGTAGGAGGTGCGGACATGGGAAAACCAACAGGATTTATAGATTATGAACGTCAGACCGGCGGGGCGGAAGCGCCTAAAACCAGAATCAAACACTTTAACGAATTCCATACGTATCTCCCGGAGGAAAAGCAGAGAGAGCAGGGAGCGCGTTGTATGGAATGCGGCGTTCCCTTCTGCCAGGCAGGCATGATGATCTGCGGCATGGCATCGGGATGTCCTTTGCACAATCTGATACCGGAGTGGAATGACCTGGTATATACTGGCAACTGGAAAGAGGCGTATAACCGTCTGAAAAAGACCAATAACTTTCCGGAGTTTACTTCAAGGGTCTGCCCGGCCCTTTGCGAGGCGGCATGTACCTGCGGATTAAACGGAGACCCGGTTTCCACCAAGGAAAATGAACATGCTATTATTGAAAAGGCTTATGCCAACGGATATGCCAAGGCGAAACCGCCTAAAGTGCGGACCGGCAAAAAGGTAGCCGTGATCGGAAGCGGCCCTTCCGGACTTGCCTGTGCGGACCAGCTCAATAAGAGAGGGCATCTGGTAACCGTATTTGAAAGAAATGACCGCATCGGCGGACTGCTGATGTACGGCATTCCAAATATGAAGCTGGAGAAGCATGTGATTGACCGGAAGGTTAAGATTATGGAGGAAGAAGGAATTACCTTTGTTACCAATACGGATGTGGGCAAGGATGTAAAAGCCTCTAAATTATTGGGAGATTTTGACAGGGTGGTTCTTTGCTGCGGAGCTTCCAATCCAAGGGATATCAATGCGCCCGGAAGGGATGCAAAGGGGATTTACTTTGCAGTGGACTTTTTAACCGCAAACACAAAATCGCTCTTAAATTCCGATTTCAAGGATAAACAGTATGTGGATACCAAGGGAAAAAATGTCATTATCATTGGCGGCGGAGATACCGGAAACGATTGTGTCGGTACGGCTATCAGGCACGGCGCGAAATCCGTAACCCAGCTTGAGATGATGCCAAAGGCTCCTGATGAAAGAGCAGATGATAATCCATGGCCCGAGTGGCCGAAGGTCTGCAAGACGGACTACGGACAGGAGGAATCCATTGCCGTGTACGGTCATGACCCACGTATTTATGAAGCTACGGTAAAAGAGTTTATAAAGGACAAAAACGGAAACTTAAAAGGCGTGAAGATTATCAAGCTTAACTGGGAAAGGGATGCCGCAAGCGGACGCATGAAAATGAGTGAAGCAGAAGGCAGCGAGCAGGTGCTGGATGCAGATATTGTCCTTATAGCGGCGGGATTTCTGGGAAGCCAGAAGTATGTGACGGATGCCTTTAAAGTGGAAGTAAACGAGCGTACAAATGTAAAGACAGAGGCCGGAAGCTATAAGACCAACGTGGATAATGTTTTTGCGGCAGGAGATGTGCATAGAGGCCAGTCACTGGTTGTATGGGCAATCAGAGAAGGCAGGGAAGCGGCAAAAGCAGTTGATGAAAGTCTTATGGGATATTCTAATCTGAATGTTCAGTAAATGTCCTTTGAGGGTGTTGTTTCCAAAATACTTTGGGATTCAAAGTATTATTTAGTGCTTCAAAGTGTTAAAGAATTGTATGCTAAAAAGAACTTTACTTTCTGGAAAATACAGTTATAATTGCAATCAATAAAGGAAACATTATTATTTATAACACCATATTTGAATGTTTGTGTAATATGGTGATGAGGAGTATGAAAGAAAGGTGGTCTTTATCATGATGACAGTACGTAAGGTAACAATGGGGCCTGAAGAGGCAAGGGAACTGGTACAGATTGCAACCAAATGTGATTTTGACATCGATATTTCTTATAACAGATATACAGTAGATGCAAAATCTATTTTGGGAGTTCTGGCAATGGATTTTTCACAGGTTTTGACTATTTCATATAATGGAGTCAGCGAAGAACTGGAGGGATTCCTTTCCAGGTTTGCCAGGGCTTGTTAAAACGGCCGGTTTTAAAATGTATCATAATTTATGGCTCCCTCCGAGAGTTTTCGGAGGGAGTTTTTTGCTTTCTTGTCTTCTGGTTTTAGAAAAATAATTAAAATGAAACAGAAATATTGTTTTCTTCTAATAATTTCCGCAGCCGCAGGTTTTCATCGGTTAAAGACCCTATGGTCTTATCTTTCATTGTAATAGCTTCGTCTTTTTTCGCAATAGCCTCGTTTTTCTTTGCAATAGCCTCATCCTTTTTTGCAATAGCCTCATCCTTCTTTGCAATAGCCTCGTCTTTTCTTGCAATAGCTTCATTTTTCTTTGCAATAGTTTTGTCCTTTTTTGCAATGTTTTTCGTTTGTTTCGCAAGGTCTTCCTTTTTTGCTTCTATTTCTTGCCGCAAATCAATTAAATATTGTTTTTCTTTGTAATACTGTTCCCTGGCTTCACATTCCTCTTGAACTGCCAGGTCAGCCAGACGCTTGAAAAGTTCTGATGAGGCTTCATTTAAATATTCATCTTTTCCTGCAATCATTTTTATTTCCTCCCATGTGGTCGCTTTAAAAAGCGCTGCCCATTTATCGATGCGGTATTTTTTGTCCTCTTCGGTTGCCAGATCTATATGTTTTAAGTTTACCACAGACAGAATAAATTTGTCACTATATTTCGCATTATTTTTAACATTTAATAATTTATATGTGCCATAAAATTCCGGCGGAATACCCGGTAGTTCAAAATCCAGAAAGCCAATATGGATTACAGATTTGGTATTGCTATAATCCTCCCCGCGTTTTAAGTGGTCAAAGCTTCGGGAAAGATAGCCGATGGAACGCTCAGGCCAGAATTCCTGATTTAGGACCTGCATTTCCAGATTTATAACTGTGTTTTTATTCAGTACAAGGCGTATGTCTAGATTAAAGGTTTTATCCCTTACAGAACTTCCCAGTTCAATGGGATTAGTAATCTCGATAGAAATGATATCTTCCATTTTTAGATGAATTAGAGAAGCTACCAGTGCTTTTAAGACCTTTTTATTCTTTTGTAAAATAGCCTTAAACAGAAAATCGTTGGTCAGGGTATACTCTAGTTTACCGGTTGCAGAGTGAAAATCCATGGCTTTAGAATCCATGTCAGATAAAGAAGTGATTTGTCTCATAGATATGTCCTTTCTTTTGAAAATATAGAGTTGAATAGTAATGGGATTGGTGGCAAAAGAATATGAATGTTGAATACACCACCAATAATAATAAAAACAGAGATGATATAATATGAATTACTTTGGTAAAAAGAATAGTAACATACTGTTCTAAAGATAGCAACAAAATTTTAAATAATTTTAAATGCTTGTGTCGGATAAAAAACGGTTCTTTATTAAGAAGAGCATTTATGCTATATTAATGCCATATGAAGAGAAAGCAGCTGTGAGGAGGTGGGAAAGTGGAAATCCGGATTTCAGTCCGCAGCTTTGTAGAGTTTTTGTTAAGAAGCGGTGATATTGACAATAGAAGAAGCGGCGGCAGCGAGGATGCCATGGCGGAAGGCGCCAGGATACACCGTATGATCCAGCGCCGCATGGGAATAGAATACCATGCGGAATTCCAGATGGCAGAAACCGTTCTCTTTCCCAAGTACTCCATTGTAATAGAAGGAAGAGCTGACGGAATCATTGATGACGGGAAAAGCGGCAGGGTTGTGGTGGATGAAATCAAATCCACCTATAGAGAATTAAAGAAAATCTCTGCGCCGCTTTCGGAGCATTTAGCCCAGGCAAAGTGCTATGCTTATATTTATGCCAAACAGCATGAACTGGATGAAATAGGCGTGCGAATGACCTATTGTAATATTGACACGGAAGAAATCAAGTATTTTCACGAAAATTTCAAGTTTTCCACCTTACAGAAGTGGTTTGCCGGTCTTTTGGAACAATATCAGAAATGGGCGGATTTCGAGTGTGAATGGAAGGAAAAAAGACAGAAAAGTATAGAGGAAATCTCTTTTCCTTTTACCTACAGGGAGGGGCAGAAGCAGCTGGTGGGCTATGTGTACCAGACCATAAATGAGCATAAAAAGCTTTTTATGGAAGCTCCCACAGGCGTGGGAAAGACTATCTCCACAATGTATCCGGCCATTAAATCCATGGGAGAGGGTAAAGCGGATAAGCTTTTTTATCTGACGGCAAAGACGGTGACGGGAACCGTTGCCAGGGATACGCTTGATTTGTTGCGGGAGAAAGGACTTGCCTTTAAAAGTGTGGTTATAACTGCAAAGGAGAAAATCTGTCCTCTGGATGAATGTAGATGTAATCCTGAAAACTGCCCCTATGCAAAAGGGCATTTTGACCGGATTAACGATGCAGTTTATGATCTCTTAACCCATGAAGATGCTTTTGAGAGAGAGACTATTTTAAAATATGCTTTGAACCATGAGGTATGCCCCTTTGAAATGGGACTGGATATGAGCCTGTTTTCCGATGGTATCATCTGTGATTATAATTACCTGTTTGATCCCCGCGCCCATCTGCGTCGTTTTTTTTCAGAAGGAATAAAAGGCTCTTATCTGTTTTTGATTGACGAGGCTCACAATCTGGTGGAGCGGGGAAGGGAAATGTACAGTGCGGCTCTCGTAAAGGAAGATTTTCTGGGCTTAAAGGGAATAATCAAGCCTTATTCGCCTTATCTGGCAAGATTGTCGGAGAAATGTAATAAGGAACTGTTAGCGTACAAGAAAGAATGTGAAGAATATCTGATTCTGCCAAGCCACGGAGGGTTTATCAGCGCGTGCAACAAGCTTCATGGCGCAATCAATAATTATCTGGATGACCATGAGGATTGTCCGGTAAAAGAAGAACTGCTGAATTTTTATTTCGGAATTTCTTCATTTCTGGATACTTATGACAGGATGGATGAAGAGCACTATGTAACTTATACCGGCTATAATGAAGACGGGTGTTTTTTTATAAAAGAATTTTGTGTGGATCCCTCGGAAGAACTGAAGCAATGTATGGATAAAGGGGTGGCGGCAATTCTCTTTTCAGCTACGTTCCTGCCTATTCAATACTATAAAAGCCTTTTGGGAGGAACAAGAGAGGATTATGAGGTATATGCCAGGAGTACTTTTCCCCCTGAGAGGCAGATACAGCTCATAGGCCATGAGGTGACCAGCAAATATACAAGAAGAAGTGAAATAGAATATTTAAATATCGCACGTTATATTTATGGGCTGGTTAGTGCAAAAGAGGGAAAATACATGGTGTTCTTTCCTTCCCATGCTTTTTTGGAAAATGTGTACAGGGCGTTTGATAATCTTTACGGCGAAATGGAAGATATGTATCTTTTGGTGCAGCGCGCTTACATGAAAGAAGAAGAGAGGGAGGCCTTTCTGGATTATTTCCTCAACCCGGAAGAAGTGGATTTTGAAGGTAAGATCCTTATGGATGTACTGGTGGAGGATGAAGAAAATGACAGGGATGGAAATGTGTCAGAAAGAATAACGGATGTTTTGAAAATAACAGACCTTTCTTTGGGTGAAGATGAAGAAAGGCAGAAGGGAACGATTATAGGATTTTGTGTTATGGGCGGCATTTTTGGTGAGGGAATTGACTTGAGGAATGATTCCTTAATTGGCGCCATTATTGTAGGAACGGGTCTTCCCCAGGTATGCCCTGAACGTGAAATTTTAAAGAAGCACTTTGAGCAGATGGGAGAGGATGGCTTTGATTATGCCTATAAATATCCAGGTATGAATAAAGTGCTTCAGGCAGCAGGCCGGGTTATCCGCACGGCGGAGGATGTGGGAATTGTTGCTCTTTTGGATGAGCGGTTTATGCAGAGGGGATATCAGAAGATGTTTCCGGCTGAATGGCAGAATATAAAGCCCGTTACTATAGGAAATGCGGGAATTGTAGCAGCAGATTTTTGGGAAGAGACGGCAGGGGGATAAATGCGTGGGGCATCCTCTAAGGGGGTATCCGGAAAGGGGAAAAAGATTGTTGTTTTTATAACTTGACTGTAAATTGGCGTCTTT
>CAZZHJ010000045.1:0-12536 GCA_964653815.1 uncultured Lachnospiraceae bacterium | reverse complement strand
ATCTGGAGTCTCCCAAAAGAGAGAGCTTCTGGCAAGACAACCACATGAAGCTCAATGTCTCCATCTGGCTCATGATCCGCGCCGACAGAGAGCTGACCAAAAAAGACAAAGGCCTCATCAGACAATTTTACGATGGACTAATGAAAAAATGGTTCCAAATCCGCTTAAAACTATACGACGACCAAAAAGAAGAATAAAACAAGAGTCGTGGAGCGCAACCACATGTTGCGCTCCACGACTCTTTACCACACCAATACCCTAATTAGGAAAAAATAATCTAAATCTCATTCCCTTTTTCTCCAATTTTTACAAAAATTTGCTGAATTTCAATAATTTTGCATAAAAAAATTGCGCTTTCCACTGGTATTTTTTGTGGAATTGTATTAAAATTACTTACATAGTGAAAAAATGGGGTATTTTCATTTGGAAAAAACGTAACGAGAAGGAGCGGGGTTATGATTTCGAATCAAATACTGCAAAACACAATTGATGGATTAAAAGCAATATCCCGGGTGGATTTTGTAGTGATGGATACGGACGGCAATGAAGTGGCGGCAACTGTTTCGGGGGAAGCAGAGTATAGCGGTCCTGTCAGGGAATTTGCCAAGTCGCCTGCCGATAGCCAGGAATTTTCCCAATATCAGTTTTTTAAAATCTATGATGACCAGGTGCCGGAATACATATTAGTAGCGGCAGGTGCAGGAGAGAATTCCTACATGGTGGGGAAAATGGCGGCATTTCAGCTCCAGGGGCTGATGGTTGCCTACAAAGAGAGATTTGATAAAGATAATTTTATCAAGAATCTTCTGCTGGACAATCTGCTGCTGGTGGATATTTATAGCCGCTCCAAGAAGTTGCACATTCCTACTGAAGCAAAAAGAACGGTTATGATCGTGGAACCCAGGGAAGGGAAAGATACGAACCTTCTTGAGGGGATTCGTGGATATTTCGGAACAGGCAGCAGAGATTTTGTTACGGCTGTAGATGAAAACAATATCGTCATAGTAAAGGAAATCCAGGACAATGACCCTAAGGCAGAGCTGGAAAAAACCGCCCTGGGAATCAAGGGACATTTGGAAAAGGAGGGCATTTCCAAGGTTCACGTGGCATATGGTAATATTGTCAATGAGATCAAAGAAGTCAGCCGCTCTTATAAAGAGGCGAAGATGGCAATGGATGTGGGGAAGATTTTCTTCGAAGAAAGAGATGTCATTGCCTATAGCGAGCTGGGGATAGGAAGGCTGATTTACCAGCTGCCGATTCCTCTCTGTAAAATGTTTATTGTTGAAATTTTTGGCGGAAAGAGTCCGGATGATTTTGATGATGAGACCATTACCACCATCCACAAATTTTTTGAGAACAGCCTGAATGTGTCAGAGACTTCCAGACAGCTGTTTATCCACAGGAACACCTTAGTATACCGGCTGGATAAGCTGCAGAAAAGCACAGGGCTGGATTTGAGGGTATTTGAAGATGCCATTACCTTCAAAATCGCATTGATGGTTGTAAAATATATGAAATATATGGAAAGCTTCGATTATTAAAAGAAAGCAGGTAAATAGAGAATGATAACATTAGACCATGTGAGTAAGTCATATTCTACCGGGGCGCCGGCGCTCAATGATGTAAGCGTCCATATCGAAAAGGGAGAATTTGTATTTATTGTAGGTGACAGCGGCTCAGGTAAATCTACTTTAATCAAACTGTTGCTGCGAGAGCTTCTACCCACATCGGGTACCATTGAGGTTAATGGGGTAAATGTAGGAAAGCTGAGACACAGGCAGATTCCCAAGTTTAGAAGGAACATTGGGGTAGTTTTCCAGGATTTCAGGCTTTTGAAAGATAGAAATGTATATGAGAATGTAGCGTTTGCCCAGCGTGTTGTACAGGTTCCGGGAAAGGAACTTAAGAAAAATGTTCCTTCCATTCTTTCCATAGTGGGACTTGCAGGTAAATATAAGGCGAGGCCGAAGCAGCTTTCCGGCGGGGAACAGCAGCGTGTGGCATTGGCAAGGGCTCTTGTAAATAATCCGCCTATTCTGCTAGCGGATGAGCCTACAGGAAATCTTGACCCCAAGAATTCATGGGAAATCATGAAACTGCTGGAAGAGATCAATGCCAAGGGAACTACGGTTTTGGTCGTTACCCATAACAGGGAGATTGTCAATGCAATGAAGAAAAGGGTAGTTACGATGAATAAGGGAGTCATCGTTAGCGACCAGAAAGAAGGCTCTTACATCGATGAGATTTAGTACATTTATTTATACATTAAAACAGGGCATTGTTAATATTTTCCGCAACAAATGGTATTCCCTTGCATCTATTGCAACCATCAGCGCATGTTTGTTCATGTTCGGAATTTTTTATTCTATTGTTGCCAATTTTCAATATATTGTAAAAGAGGCACAAAACGGCGTGTCAGTCACCGTATTCTTTGATGAGGATATCAGCGATGAACGGGTGGGGGAAATAGGATCCCTGGTGGAAGCCCGTACTGAGGTAGACCATGTGCATTATGTTTCCGCTGATGAGGCATGGGAGAGCTTTAGGGAAGAGTATTTGGGAGAGTATGCGGACGGTTTTACGGAAAACCCTCTGGAGGATTCAGATAATTATGAGATTTTCCTTAGGGATGCATCCCTGCAGGATTCTCTTGTCAGCTATCTGGAGACGGTGGACGGCATCCGCCTTATTAATAAATCGGATCAGATGGCAAACGCTCTGGCGGGCATGGATAAACTGGTTGGTTATGTGGCAGTAGGCATTATCATTATCCTGCTGTGTGTATCCGTGTTCCTCATAGGTAATACGGTAACCATCGGAATTTCCGTCAGAAAAGAAGAGATCAACATTATGAAATATATTGGCGCAACGGACTTTTTTGTCAGATTCCCTTTTGTCATTGAGGGTATACTGATCGGTATTTTAGGTTCGCTGGTTCCGTTAGGAATCGTTTATCTAGTATACAACAATATTATCGGTCTGGTGCTGAACAAATTTACGGTGCTCCATTCTATTTTAAAATTCTTAACAGTGGGAGAAATTTTTCACACCCTGGTTCCTATTTCCGTTTGTATCGGAGTGGGAATTGGTTTTATCGGAAGCGTAACTACGGTCAGAAAACATATTCGTGTTTAGTGAGGAATGTGCCTATGAAGAAATTATTTAAAAGGATCAGTATATTGATGTGTGTGGTTTTCCTGCTTTCCACCCCGGCCACGGTATTTGCTACCAGTACGGATTCGGATGATGATGAAATGAGGGAAGAACTGGAAAACAAAAGAAATGACCTGCAGGATGCCCAGGATGAAAAGGACGCCATGCTGGGTACTCTCGCTAACATTAAAGACCAGAAGGCCGACCTGGAAGTAGCAAAGGATAATCTCAGCGATTATGTGGTGGAACTGGATGGGCAGTTGATGACACTTCAGGATAAGCTGACACAGCTGGAACTCAGGATTGCGGAAAAAGAGATGGAAGTCAGCCAGATTAAAGAACAGCTGAAAGCCGCTGAGGAAGATGTGGAGAATCAATATGCTTCTATGAAGCAGCGCATCAAGTTTATGTATGAAAGAGGAAACGAGACCTATATTGCAATGCTTCTCGGCGCAGAGAATTTTTCGGAAATGCTCAATAAGGCTGAATATATTGAGGAGCTTTCCAACTATGACAGGGATATGTTGGAGCAGTACCAGAGTACCAAAGAAACGATTGTTATCCTGAAGGAGCAGCTGGAATCAGAAGAAGAGGCTCTGAAGGCTTCCCAGAATGAAGCCACAGAAAAAGAAGGAGAGATGTCCGACCTGATTGACCAGAAGCAGGAGCAGATAGCAAATTACGAGACGGATATTAGCAATAAAGAAAAGGCTATCAAAGAATACGAAGCGGAGATTGCAGCGCAGAATGCAACTATTGCCGCGCTGGAAAACCAGATTGCCCAGGCGGAAGCGGAGCTTCGTAACAGGGATGTTTCCGGAAATGAGATACCGGTAGAGACGCCCGTATACAGCGGAGGCGCTTTCTGCTGGCCGGCGCCTTCCTATACAAGGATTTCCGATGACTATGGCAACCGTATTCATCCCACCTTGGGAGTACAGCAGTTCCACAATGGTGTGGATATGGCGGCGCCTGGAGGCAGCCCGATTCTGGCGGCTGCGGATGGAACGGTAATTGCGGCTTCTTATAGTTCCAGTATGGGAAATTATATCATGATCAACCATGGCGGAGGCTTGTATACCATTTACATGCACGCTTCGGCATTATATGTTTCTCCCGGTCAGTCGGTGACCAGAGGACAAAATATAGCAGCAGTAGGTACGACGGGAAGATCGACGGGAAATCATCTACATTTTTCGGTTCGGCGTAACGGAAGTTATGTTAACCCATGGAGTTTTTTATAGTGAGAAGGTAAATAATATTGGAAGAAAGAGATATAATAGAACAGACACAAGAGACAGAAAAGGGAAAAGGCATCCGGGCATTTTTCGGCGGATTATTTGCGGGCGCACTGATAGTCGGGATTATTAGTGCAGTATGGATCCATCGCAATACCATTTCTTTATTGGGCGGCAGTACCACCCAGACATTGAGCCTTTCGGGCAAGGATTCGGTCATTGACAATGAAGTGGTAGAAAAGCTGCAATTGCTAGAAGACAGCATAGATAAATATTATCTGGAAAGCGTCAGTGAAAATGATGTAAAAGATAGCCTTTACCATGGCTTTGTGCAAGGCCTGGGAGATCCCTATTCCGTTTACTATTCGGAGCAGGAATTAAAATCCGTAATGGAATCGACAGAAGGGGTTTATTTTGGCATAGGTGCTTATATAGGCTTAGATCAAGACAGCGGATACTGTAAGATTACCAAGGTAATGGACGGCTCGCCTGCATTGGAAGCAGGGCTGCAGGCGGAGGATATTATTGTAGCCGTAAATGATAAGGATATGAGAGGGGTAACGACTTCAGACATTGTGACCTATATCAAAGGGCCGGAGCATACAGAGGTTGTTTTGACTATTTTCCGAAGTGGTGAACTGGATTATCTGGAGATTACTGTGGAGAGAAGGAAGATAGAAACCCCCACCGTAGTCTATAATATAGATGAGGATAAGATTGCCACCATACAGATTACGGAATTTGACGAAGTGACCATGAGCCAGTTTGAAAATTTCCTGAATGAGGCGAAAAAAGATGGTATGAAAGGCCTGGTGCTGGATTTAAGGGATAATCCCGGAGGAAGTCTTCAGACCGTTGTTTCAATTGCCAACCATATCCTTCCCAAGGGACTGGTAGTCTATACAGAAGACAGGGATGGCAAGAGGAAGGAATATACCTGTGACGGCAAAGATGAGTTGGATGTACCCTTAGTAGTTCTGGTAAACGGGAATAGCGCCAGCGCCTCGGAGATTCTGGCAGGTGCTATCAAGGACTACAAAAAAGGTACAATTTTAGGCACTACCACTTTCGGAAAGGGCATTGTGCAAAGGATATTTGCAATATCTGATGGCTCTGCGGTAAAATTGACTATCAGCCATTATTATACTCCCAGCGGCGCCGATATTCACGGTGTGGGAATTGTACCTGATGAAGAACTGGAACTGGATGTGGAAGCGTATCTGGAGAACGGTACAGATAATCAGATGAACCGTGCCAAAGAAATTCTGCGCTCCCGGATTGGAGAATAAATCCCATGCAAAATAAAGTAGGCTATCTCATAACCGCATACAAAGATTTTGATGCAGTTTATGAGCTAGCCTCTTTTTTATCCCAAAAGGATGAAGTGTTTATTCATGTGGACCGGAAAAGCCGAGAAATCGGCAAGGAGGAAATGGGTAAATTAAATGCCCTTCCCCGATGCCGTGCCATCAGCGCTTATGCCATTGCCTGGGGCGGCTACACCCATGTACAAGCAATTCTCGCATTAATGGAAGCGGCGGTTTCTCAAGGGGATATCGGATATCTCCATTTTCTTACGGGAGAAGATTTTCCGGTGCACAGTCCGGACAGGCTTCATGAAGAGTTTGCAGAGGATGAACATATATATCTTAGCTATATAGAGGAAAAGGATTTTAATCCCGCAGTAAAGAAGCGATATTATTACTATAATCTTTTTCAAAATAAAAACGTAAAGAATCCCTTTTTATGGCAGCTTCAGAATTTGACGGTGAACGTGCAGAGGCTTCTTGGCATCCGCAGAAAGTCCTTGGGGGAATTTAATAAAATCTATAAAGGGCTTGTGTACATTTCCATGCCAAGGGCAACAGCAGCGGATATTTTAGAGTATGTAAAGGCTCATCCGGAATATGAAAAAGCCATGTACCGCTGTCAGATACCGGAGGAATTCTTCTTTCATACCCTGTTATTAAATGAAAAATTCTGCAATGGTAAGTGGAAACCCTTTATCGTGGACAGGGAACTGCGCTATATGAACTGGAGCAGGGGAGACGGCGGAAGTCCTGTTTATCTGAAAGATGAGGATTATGAGGAAATTGCAGCCGGGGATTACTGCTTTGCAAGGAAGTTCCACAGCAAGGGAAGCGAAGGTCTGAAAGAGAAAATTATGGGGAATTTATGGTAAAACAGAACAAATGTTTGCAAACCGCATTTGAGTGTGATATACTTCAAATGCGGTATTTTTTCGCGAGCAATGAGCCAAGTGCCGTGCTTGCACGGGCATTTGGCGAATGCCGCGAGAGTCAATTGCCCGCAGCTTGCTGAGGGTAATTGACTTCGGCGAGTTGTTGACTTTGAGAGGTTATAGGAGGTTTGGAAAATGCCGGAAGAAGAATCCATATTTAAACTGCATGCTCCCTATCAGCCTACCGGAGACCAGCCCCAGGCCATTTCACAGCTTGTGGAGGGGTTTAAAAAGGGCTATCAGTTACAGACTCTTTTGGGAGCCACCGGTTCCGGAAAGACATTTACCATGGCAAATGTGATTTCACAGCTCAATAAGCCGACGCTGGTAATCGCCCACAATAAGACCCTTGCGGGACAGCTTTACGGGGAATTCAAGGAGTTTTTCCCTGAGAATGCGGTGGAGTATTTTGTATCCTATTATGATTATTACCAGCCTGAGGCATATGTGCCCAGTACGGATACCTATATTGAAAAGGATTCCTCCATTAACGATGAGATTGATAAGCTGCGGCTTTCGGCCACGGCGTCACTGACAGAGCGCAGGGACGTAATCGTAGTTGCCAGCGTGTCCTGCATCTATGGATTGGGAAGCCCTGATGATTATATGGAAATGTTAGTTTCCCTGCGTCCGGGTATGAATAAGGACAGGGACGAGGTAATCAGGGAACTGATTTCCATTCAATATGAAAGACATGACTTGGATTTACAGCGAAGCAGCTTCCGTGTGCGGGGCGATACTCTGGAGATTTATCCTGCGGAAGGCGGGGAGTATCTCATACGGGTTGAATTTTTCGGAGATGAGATAGACCGTATCTGCGAGGTAGAGCCTCTCCTTGGAAACGTTCATGCAGAGTTGAACCATATTACTATTTTTCCGGCGTCCCATTATGTAGTTCCTCAGGAGAAAATCAACAGGGCATGCAAGGATATAGAAGCGGAGATGGAAGAACGGGTACGTTTTTTCAAAGGCGAGGACAAGCTTTTGGAGGCTCAGCGCATTTCCGAGCGTACTAATTTTGATATAGAGATGCTCAGGGAGACGGGCGTCTGCTCAGGCATAGAAAATTATTCCAGGCATTTAAGCGGTATGCAGCCGGGGGAAACGCCACATACTTTAATGGATTTCTTTCGGGATGATTTTCTTATTATTGTAGATGAGTCCCATATTACCATACCCCAGGTACGGGGGATGTTTGCCGGAGACCGTTCCCGTAAGACAACCCTTGTGGAATACGGTTTCAGACTGCCTTCGGCATTGGACAACAGGCCCTTGTGCTTTGAGGAATTTGAAAGCAAGATTGACCAGATGATGTTTGTGTCGGCTACCCCTTCGGTTTATGAAGAAGAGCATGAAATGCAGCGGGCGGAGCAGATTATCCGTCCTACGGGACTGTTGGACCCTGAGGTATACGTGCGTCCGGTAGAGGGGCAGATTGATGACCTGATTGCCGAGATACGCAGGGAGACCGACAGGAAAAATAAGATTCTGGTTACCACCCTGACAAAGCGCATGGCGGAGGATTTGACGGATTATATGAAGGAAGTGGGAATACGGGTCAAGTATCTCCATTCCGATATCGATACCATGGAGCGTGCCGAGATTATACGGGATATGCGTCTGGATGTGTTTGATGTGCTGGTGGGCATCAATCTGTTGCGGGAAGGTCTGGATATTCCGGAGATTTCCCTGGTGGCAATTCTGGATGCGGATAAAGAAGGGTTCCTTCGTTCTGCCACATCCCTGATACAGACCATCGGGCGTGCGGCGAGGAATTCCGACGGACATGTGGTCATGTATGCGGACAATATGACGGATTCCATGAGGATTGCCATAGATGAAACTGCCAGAAGGCGGCAGATTCAGATGGAGTACAATGAGAAGCACGGCATTACGCCTCAGACCATCAAAAAAGCTGTCAGGGATTTGATCAGCATTTCCAAGACCATTGCCAAAGAAGAGGTCCAGTTTGAGAAGGATCCGGAGTCCATGAGCAGGGAAGAATTGGAGAAACTGATTGGCGCAATCCAGAAACAGATGAAGAAGGCGGCGGCGGACCTGAACTTTGAGGCGGCAGCAGAACTGCGCGATAAGATGGTAGAGCTGAAAAAGCAATTGGAAGCAATAGATAAAGAGGATTAATGAAATGGCAAAGAGAGAACAGGAGTTTATTAAAATCAGGGGTGCATGTGAGCATAATCTGAAAAATATAGATTTGGATATTCCTAGAAATGAATTGGTGGTGCTGACGGGACTTTCCGGTTCGGGAAAGTCTTCCCTGGCTTTTGACACTATATATGCGGAGGGGCAGAGACGTTATATGGAATCTCTGTCTTCTTATGCAAGACAATTCCTGGGGCAGATGGAAAAGCCCAATGTGGAAAAGATTGAAGGACTTTCTCCGGCAATTTCCATCGACCAGAAGTCTACCAACCGCAACCCGCGTTCCACGGTGGGAACCGTGACGGAGGTCTATGATTATTTCCGTCTTCTTTATGCCCGTATCGGGATTCCCCATTGCCCCCAGTGCGGCAGGGAGATTGCTAGACAGACTGTAGACCAGATGGTAGATAAGATTATGGAGCTGCCCGCAAGCACCCGTATCCAGGTGCTTGCGCCTATTGTACGGGGAAGAAAGGGCGAACATGCAAAAGTGCTGGAGCGTGCCAAACGCAGCGGCTATGTCAGGGTCCGCATTGACGGCAATCTTTATGATTTGTCCGATGATATCAAGCTGGAAAAGAACATAAAGCACAACATTGAAATTGTTGTGGACAGACTGGTTATCAAAGAGGGGATTGAAAAGCGTCTGACAGATTCCGTGGAAAATGCGCTGGAGCTGTCCCAAGGACTTTTGTTTATTGATGTGGTAAAAGGAGAGGAAATGACTTTTTCTCAAAGCTTCTCTTGTCCGGACTGCGGTGTCAGCATAGATGAGATTGAGCCCAGAAGTTTTTCCTTTAACAATCCCTTTGGCGCCTGCCCGGATTGTCTGGGTCTTGGCTATAAGATGGAATTTGACGAGGAGCTGATGATACCGGATAAAAGCCTCTCTATTAATGAGGGGGCCATTGCGGTTATGGGGTGGCAGTCCTGTAACACCAAGGGCAGTTTTACCAATGCCATTCTTCAGGCTTTATGTGAAGAATACCATTTTGATCTGGACACCCCCTATGAAGAATATCCTGAAAAGATTCATGATATTTTGGTCTATGGCACCAACGGACGGAAGGTCCTGGTGGAATATGAAGGGCAAAGAGGAAAAGGCGTATACCCTATTGCTTTTGAGGGATTAATTAAAAGTGTGCAGCGCAGATACAGGGAGACTTCCTCAGAGATCAGCAAGGCGGAGTATGAAAGCTTTATGCGGATTACCCCCTGTGCCCTTTGCGGAGGCAGACGTCTGAAGAGGGAATCCCTTGCGGTCACGGTATGCGATAAAAATATTCATGAGATTACTTCCTACTCCATAGGTGAATTAAATGGATTTTTACAGGATATGGAACTGACAAACCAGCAAAAGCTTATCGGAAGCCAGATTTTAAAGGAGATTCGTGCCCGAATCGGATTTTTAAAGGATGTAGGACTGGAATACCTTTCCTTGTCCAGAGGAACGGCTACTCTTTCCGGCGGTGAAGCACAGAGGATCCGTTTGGCGACCCAGATTGGTTCGGGACTGGTAGGAGTATGCTATATTCTGGATGAGCCCAGCATCGGCCTGCACCAGCGGGACAATGACAAGCTGCTGGCCGCCCTAAAGAATCTGAGGGATTTGGGAAATACGCTGATTGTGGTAGAGCACGATGAAGATACCATGCTTTCCGCAGATTATGTGGTGGATATCGGACCCGGTGCAGGAAGCCATGGAGGAGAAGTGGTGGCCTGCGGAACTGCAGAGGAGATTATGAAAGTGGAGGAATCCATTACAGGGCAATACTTAAGCGGCGCCTTGAGCATCCCTGTTCCCCGTAAGAGGAGGAAGCCTTCAGCGTGGCTTCACATAAAGGGAGCGGCGGAAAATAATCTGAAGGAAATTGATGTGGATATTCCCGTAGGTGTTTTTACCTGTGTAACCGGCGTTTCTGGTTCCGGGAAATCCTCGCTGATCAATGAGATTTTATATAAGGTGCTTGCTAAAAAGCTGAATCGGGCAAGAACCATACCGGGAAAGCATAAAAAGATTACAGGGTGGGAAAACCTGGATAAGATCATTGCCATAGACCAGTCGCCCATAGGCAGGACGCCCAGGTCCAATCCCGCCACATATACCGGCGTTTTCGATATGATCCGGGATTTGTTTGCAGGCACTACCGATGCCAAGGCGAAGGGCTATAAAAAGGGCCGTTTCAGCTTCAACGTAAAAGGCGGCAGATGCGAGGCCTGCAGTGGAGACGGTATCATCAAAATAGAAATGCATTTCCTGCCAGATGTTTATGTGCCTTGTGAGGTATGCGGTGGAAAGCGTTACAACAGGGAGACCCTGGATGTAAAGTACAAAGGGAAAAGCATTTATGATGTGCTTGATATGACCGTGGAGGAGGCTGTTAAGTTCTTCGAGCATGTGCCTTCCATCCGTAATAAAATACAGACCCTTTATGATGTGGGGCTTTCCTATGTGAAGCTGGGGCAGCCATCCACTACTCTATCAGGCGGGGAGGCTCAGCGGATTAAGCTAGCAACGGAATTGTCCCGCAGGAGTACGGGAAAGACTATTTATATCTTGGATGAGCCCACCACCGGACTGCATTTTGCCGATGTACACAAGCTGGTGGAAATTCTTCACAGGCTGACGGAGGGTGGCAATACGGTAGTAGTTATTGAGCATAATCTGGATGTGATCAAGACGGCGGATTATATTATAGATATGGGACCAGAAGGCGGCAGTGGCGGCGGAACGGTAATTGCCAGGGGGACGCCGGAAGAAGTGGCACAAAACCCGGATTCCTATACGGGAATTTATATTGACAAAATGTTAAAAAGGAAATCGGGGAAAGAATAAAAAAGCAGCTATGAAGGGTTAAGTTTATTATAGAAACAGCCGAAATAATAAACAGCATGGATGCGCGGGATGATAGCGGAAGGAACCGGTATTATTTCAGCGCATTTTTGCGCTTTTTGTCCGATTGAAAAGCGGTTTGAAAACATTTCCCGTATTAGAAAAGTAAAAAAAATATGAATTCCAATAAAACCCTTTGAAAAACCATATAAAGTGCGCTATAATAAACCAGTATGTATAATTGCACTTTACCGACCAAATATAGATAGAAAATAGAAAGGGGTTTGTACAATGAGGTACACGGATATTGGAATTGACTTGGGAACAGCCAGCATATTGGTTTATATAAGAGGGAAAGGCGTAGTGTTAAAGGAGCCCAGCGTGGTGGCTTTTGACAGGGATACCCAGAAGATCAAAGCAATCGGAGAAGACGCAAGATTGATGTTAGGAAGGACGCCAGAGAACATTATAGCAGTAAGACCGTTGCGCCAGGGCGTTATTTCTGATTATACCGTAACAGAAAAAATGATGAAGTATTTTATCCAGAAGGCTCTGGGTAAAAAATCTTTCAGAAAGCCGCGGGTGGTGGTATGTGTACCCAGTGGTGTTACGGAGGTTGAGAAGAAAGCAGTTGAAGATGCGGCTGAACAGGCAGGCGCAAGGGAAGTAAAGCTGATTGAAGAGCCTATTGCGGCAGCTATCGGTGCGGGAATTGATATTTCCAAGCCCTGCGGCAATATGATCGTGGATATCGGCGGCGGTACTTCCGATATTGCGGTTATCTCCTTAAAGGGAACAGTTGTCAGCGCTTCCATTAAAGTGGCAGGCGATGATTTTGATGAGGCAATTGTACGCTATATGCGTAAAAAACATAATCTGTTAATCGGTGAAAGAACAGCGGAGG
>CAZZHJ010000044.1:0-12583 GCA_964653815.1 uncultured Lachnospiraceae bacterium | reverse complement strand
ACATCTATGAAACAAATCACTTCTTTATCACACATGGATTCCCAGGCAAGGGACTCAAAAACTATGGATTCTAAAGTCATGGACTTTAAAACTATGGACTTTCATTCGGCAACCGGAAAACTGGAGTATACTCTGACCAATGATTTTCTTTTTAAATCACTTTTGCAGAAGAATAAAAAGGTCTTGAAAGCACTGGTGGCTTCTTTGATGCACCTGAAAATAGAGGAAATCACTTCTATTGAGGTTACTAATCCTATTGAATTGGGAAGTTCTGTAAAAGACAAGACATTTAGTCTGGATATACGTCTTATGCTGAATGGAAATACGATCATAAACCTGGAGATGCAGGTTTTAAATAAGGGATTCTGGCCTGAGCGTTCTATTGGGTATCTTGCAAGAAGCTTTGACCACCTAGAACGGGGAGAGGATTATAGCAGTACGAAAACGGTAATCCATATAGGATTTCTGGATTTTGACTTGCCAGATATTCCGCCGGAATTTTATGGCACATATAAATTGTTAAATGTTAAAAACAATGCGAAATATAGTGACAAGTTTACTCTGTCTGTGGTAAACTTAAGGCATATAGATTTGGCAACTGAGGAAGATAAAAAGTATCATATCGATAAATGGGCGTTGCTTTTCAAAGCGACAACATGGGAGGAGGTTAAAATGATTGCAGGAAAAGACGAATATTTAAACGAAGCTGCATCGGAACTTTACAAACGTTTGGCAGACCTGGCGGTACTGGAAGAGTACGAGGCAAGAGAGCAGTATTATAGGGACCAAGAGCGTTTAAGCCGGTTGGAACAGGAGACGATGGAGAAGGATAAGCTGCTTGCAAAAAATAAAAAAGATATTGCAAAACAAGAAAAAGATATCCATGCGCTAAATAACGAAAATGAAAGACTGCGGGAATTACTAAAGCAGAATAATATTCCGTTTTAACAGTCATTTTTCATTTTTGTTATGATTGCAAATTTGTATGGGAATAGTATAATAACAGATGAAAGATAAAACAGATAATTAAGGGAAGGTGGAGTTTGAAATGGCAAAAATCGGTGTATTCTTAGCGACGGGATTTGAAGAGTGCGAGGCACTTCTGACGGTGGATATTTGCAGGAGAGCAGGGCTTGATTTAAAAACGGTATCGATTACAGGGGAAAAGGAGGTTACCAGCTCCCATGGAGTAACGGTGGTGGCGGATTTATTGCTGCAGGATGTTGAGTTTGGCGGACTGGACATGATTGTCCTGCCGGGAGGAATGCCCGGCACCAAAAATCTGGAAGCATGTGAGCCTTTGATGAAGCAGGTGGATGCGTTTTATAAGGAAGGAAAATGTATCAGCGCTATTTGTGCGGCTCCCAGTATTTTTGGACATAAGGGAATTTTAAAAGGAAGGAATGCAACCTCTTATCCTGAATTTGAGAGTCATTTAGAGGGTGCGGAGGTTTCCCATAACAGTGTAGAGGTTTCCGAACATGTAACTACCAGCAGGGGACTGGGGACGGCAATTGATTTTGGACTTGCTATAGTGGAACGCTATAAGGGAAAAGAGGAAGCGGACAGAATTGCAAAAGCAATTGTATATCGCTAACTGATAAATGAAAAAAATTGCAGGTTTCCGAATGACGTTTTGAACATGAATAATATAAAGCGGGAAGAATGTATTTCAATTCTTCCCGCTTTTTGGATTTCAGGTTTTATGAGCGAGCCTTATTACTTCATCTGCTCTTCCTGCTTTTTGATCATCCTTCTAACCATTTCACCGCCGATAGAACCAGCTTCACGGGATGTTAAATCACCGTTGTAACCATCTTTTAAGTTAACGCCAAGTTCGCTTGCTACCTCTGTTTTGAAACGGTCCATAGCTGTTTTTGCTTCCTTTTTGCTTGTTCCAGATGCCATTCTTTTTCACCTCCAAATTCTTTGTTTTCTTAAGATAAGTGTTTTGACACTTACCTTAAGAAAAATTTTTCTTTTGGATCGTGCCGTCACCTTATCTTGGCTTTAGTATTTGCCAAGTCATTTTTTTTATAATGGTAACTTTTGTAAGAAAATGTGGTATGATGACTTTAAAAGAATGAGGGTCAAAAGGATATAGAATGATGTTCTTTTGAAATGTGAAAAATAATGAAAAAATTTTATTTTGCGCCCTTGGAAGGCATCTCATGGTATGTGTACCGCAATATGCAGGCAAAGCATTTTAAGGCGGCGGATTATTATGTAACGCCTTTTATTGCGCCCAACCAGAAAAGGGAAATCAGAAATAAGGATAAGCAGGATGTTTTGCCGGATAATAATATAGGAATGCGTATTATTCCCCAACTCATCGGAAACCGGGCGGATGAATTCATAGATACGGCCAGACAGTTAGAAGATATGGGGTATCATGAAATCAATCTGAATCTTGGCTGTCCGTCCAATACCGTTGTTGCCAAGGGAAAAGGCTCGGGCTTTCTGGCAAAGCCTGTGGAACTGGAACGTTTTCTGGATGAAATTTTTAACAGCCTTTCCATGGACATTTCTGTAAAAACCAGGCTTGGCAGATACGACGAAGAGGAATTTTATGAAATTCTTGATTTATTTAATAGATTTCCCATAAAACAGTTAATCATTCATCCGAGAATCCAAAAAGAATTTTACAGTGGAAAGCCTCATATGAAGCAGTTTGCCTATGCTTATGAAAATAGCAAAAATCCTTTGTGCTACAACGGGGATATTTTTACGGTAGGCGATTATGAAAAATTGTCAGAAGCCTTTCCTGAGTTGGATGCAGTTATGTTAGGAAGAGGGATGTTAGCCAATCCTGCTTTGCTGGAGGAAATAAGCGGAGAGGGAAGGGCGGATAAAAAACGGATCAAAGCATTTCATGATGAGTTGCTTGCGGCTTATGAGGAAATCCTTTTCGGAGATATCACGGTGCTTCATAAAATGAAGGAGCTGTGGCATTACATGATATGTATTTTTGACCATAGTGAGAAATATGGGAAGCAGATACGTAAGGCAAAAACCCTGGCAGAGTATAAAGGAATTGTAAAGGCATTGTTTGCAGAATGTCAGATTGTACAAGGAGCGGGTTATTGTCCTTAAGGCGGAATTTGTCGATTGCAATAAAAACCACCCACTTTGGGTGGTTTGTTTGACGGTATCCTATGATAAAATAATCACATGTGTAGAAGAGTTTTTTTAAATATTGAAAAGCCGTAGTTCAAGGGGGACGCGGCTTTTTTTATTTCTATAGGCAATGCCGCAGGAGGACGGTTAGTCAGAAGATAAATTGTCCACATTGAACATTTTTCTCATCATCATTTTTCCGGAATCTGTCTTAAAGATATTCCGGTATACCTGTTCACAAACATCCTTTGTACTGTTCTCTTCCTGTAAATTAACCAGAAAATCCGCTTCCACAAGAATTTGGTAATCCAGACCGTCAATGTGATCATAGGTATGATGGTGGCCTATCAGGTAACAAATTCTTTGAATATCATTTTCTTCAAAGAGTAGTTCTTTTAAAAGCTTTTCCGCCTCAGCAGGGCCCAGCTGTTCCTGGATCTTGCCGTCATTTCTCCCGTAAAGACGTTCTCCTTCCCGGATGCCGATATCGTGCATAAGGGCAGCAGACTCCAGAATAAACAGGGTGTGCGTATCTAAACACTCCATAGCGCCAATCAGGGAGCTGTAGCTGTGTACTTTGGCAAAGTGCTGAATCCGCCTGGCATCTCCGGACATATAGGAAATCATGGCGTTGTAAAGTGGAACGATTTCAGTTCTCATGGGAGGTCTCCTTCCTGGATGTATAAAAATATCGAAAGTTTGTAGTTGTCAGCCTGAGTGTATCAAAGATTGGGGAAAAAATCCAGATACATCTATTTTAATACAAAAACTATAGTGCAAGGAATTGTGGGGTATGATAAAATGTGAATGAAAACAGATGATTCGGAGGATACGTTCCGACGGAAAATCAGGAGGAAAATAAAGTGAAAAGAAAATGGTTAAGTGTGTTACTGGCAATGACTCTGGCGGTGGGACTTCTCAGCGGATGCCAAAGTGCGGCTGAACCGGCGCAGGATACTGAGGTTCAGGCTGAAGAAGAACAGCAGGAAGAGAGTGACGAGGTTACGGTCAGGATTGCGGCTTTAAAGGGACCGACTACTATGGGTCTGGTAAAGTTATGGCATGACCAGGATGAGGGAACTGCAAAGGGTGATTACGAATTTCAAATGATGACCGGCGCAGACGAGATTATGCCCCAGTTGATCAAGGGAGATATTGACATTGCCCTTCTTCCGGCCAATGCGGCAGCCGTATTATATCAAAAGAGTGAAGGTGCGGTAGAGGTAATCGATATTAATACCCTGGGTGTTCTGTATCTGGTATCAGGACAAGGCTCTATCAGCAGTGTGGAAGATTTGAAGGGAAAGACCATTTACCTGACGGGAAAAGGCACCACACCGGATTATGCATTGCAATATCTGCTGGCACAGCACAATGTGGAGCTTAGTGAAGTAAAACTGGAATACAAATCCGAAGCTACAGAGGTAGCGGTTTTGTTAAAAGAAAATCCCGACAGCATAGGTCTTCTGCCGCAGCCTTTTGTGACAGCTGCATGTGCACAAAACGAAGCCTTGTCGGTTGTGATGGATTTGAATAAAGAGTGGGAAGCATTAAATGACGGAAAGGGCATTGTAACAGGTGTGACTGTGGTAAGGAAGGCATTTTTAGAAGAACATCCTGAAGCGGTGGCACTGTTTATGGAGGAGCATAAAGCGAGTGCAGAATATGCCAACACTAACATAGAGGAAACGGCAGAAATGGTTGCCGAAAGAGGTATTATAGAGAAGGCACCGGTAGCAGCTAAAGCATTGCCTGCCTGCAATATTACCTATATAGACGGAAAAGAAATGAAAGATGCACTTTCGGGTTATCTTGCTGTTTTGTTTGAGCAGGATCCGGAATTTGTAGGCGTCGCAGAGCCGGCGGACGATTTCTATATGGCCGACTAACGGAAGTATAAGCTTTGGCAAAGAGAAAAGAATCGGCCTCGTAGGATGTATATATGAAGAGTAAATTAAAAAAAATCTGTATTTTTGTAATGTGGCTGCTTATCTGGCAGATAGCAGCCACACTTATTGATAATGATATATTGCTGGCGGGTCCTATAGAAGTAGGGAAAACGCTGGGTAAGCTCTTAGTGGAAAAGGAATTTTACGGCATCTGCATGGCATCTGTAGGAAGGATTCTGGCAGGATTTCTTCTGGCATTTGCTGGAGGAATCTTGGCAGGTGCGCTTTCTTATGCCTTTCCCTTTATAAAAGAAGTTCTGGAGCCTGTGCTGGCCGTTATGAAATCTATTCCGGTTGTCAGTTTTGTAGTACTTCTTTTAATCTGGCAGGGAGCGGAAAATCTGTCCGTATGGATCAGTTTTTTTGTGGTTTTTCCCAATGCATGCGTCAGTACACGGAACGGTCTGGAAGCCGTAGACCCCGGACTTTTGGAAATGGCGGAAGTTTTTGGGGTGCGGGGCATAAAGCGGCTGATTTATATTTATAAGCCGGCATTGGTGCGCTTTCTGCTTTCAGGAATGGAGATTTCCATGGGAATGGCTTTTAAATCAGGAGTTGCGGCGGAAGTCATCGGAGTCCCCGATTTTTCCATAGGGGAGCGGATTTATATGTCCAAGATTTATCTGGATACGGCGGGACTTTTTGCATGGACGGCAGTTCTCATTGCATGGTCCTTTGTGGCGGAAAAACTGGTTTTAAAAGGTATGTCTTTACTGCTGCGCCCGATGGGAGCTTATGAAAGAAATAACTTTGCTGAAGGGAAACAAGTAATAGAAAGCAAAGATGCTGACGTACAAAATGAAGAGAAAGAAGAGCAGGAAGAAACGGATAACGAGACAGTTAAAGCGACAAGCGGCGTGATCAGATTGTCACATATAGGGAAAGCCTTTGGGGAAAAAGCAGTTCTGCAGGATATTAATATGGAAATGAAAAAAGGCGGCAGGTATTTTATCATGGGGCCTTCCGGAAGCGGGAAGACCACTTTGCTGAGAATACTGGCGGGACTGGAAAGGCCGGATGAAGGTGAGGTATGTCCGCTGTTTGAGGTGACATATCAGTTTCAAGAGGATAGGCTTTTGGAAAACGAGTTTACCATAAATAATATTATGTTAACTCAAAGTAATAAAGGAAATCGTAGAAATGCGGCGGGGAAAGCAATACAGGAGGGCATGGAAGAAATTCTGCCAAAGGACAGCCTGTTTGCGCCGGTCCATAGCTTAAGCGGCGGGATGAAACGCCGGTGTGCTTTGGCAAGGGCGCTGTTTTATAAACAGAACGATAAAGATGCTATCTGCCTGTTAGACGAGCCTTTTACGGGGCTTGACGAAAAGACAAAGATAAAATGTGCGGCATTTATTGAAAAGTATTTAAACGGCAGGACTTTGATCGTGGCGACCCATGATGAGAAAGATGCCGGACTTTTGGGAGGAAGTATATGGAGACTGACAAAACAGCAGGAATAGCGGAAGAAGGAAAACAGGAATCTACGAGAATTGCCCTTATAGGGATTATTGTGGAGGATATGGAATCCGTAGAGCGGATGAACCAGATCCTTCATGAAGCGGGGGAATTCATTATTGGCAGGATGGGAATACCCCGGGTTAAAGAGGGTATGAATATTATCAGTGTGGTAGTTGACGCGCCGGAAGAGAAAATCAATGCTTTGTCGGGAAAACTGGGAATGTGCAGAGGAATTACTTCCAAGGTGATTTATGGGAAAAAGCGGTGAAAATGAAAGGAAAAAATGCTAGTATTTTCCTTTGCATTGTGCTATAATGCTAGAATGACTGTGAGTATGTATAGATGTTCACAAAAGTATTTAGGAGGAAAAATAGAGAAACATGAGCGTAAAGGTTGAAAAATTAGAAAAAAATATGGCAAAGCTTACAATTGAGGTGCCTGCCGCTGAGCTGGAGAAGGCAATAGAAGCTGCTTATCAGAAAAATAAAAACAGCATCAGTGTACCGGGATTCCGTAAAGGTAAAGTACCCAGAGCTATGATTGAAAAGATGTACGGCAAAGGGGTTTTCCTTGAAGAAGCTGCTAATTCCCTGATTCCCACCGCATTTGGAAAAGCATGTGACGAGTGTGGAGAAGAAGTTGTTTCCTCTCCGGAAATCGACGTGGTAACATTAGAGGCCGGACAGGACTTTGTGTTTAACGCAACAGTTGCTTTGAAGCCGGAGGTTACACTGGGCATATATAAAGGTGTAAAGATTGATAAGATTGAGACGGAAGTCACAGAAGAAGAAATTAATGATGTCTTAGAAAGAGAAAGAGAAAATAATGGACGTACCAAATCCGTTGAAGGACGTCCCGTTCAGGATAAAGACACTGCGGTAATTGATTTTGAAGGATTTGTAGACGGAGTTGCATTTGAAGGCGGCAAAGGGGAAAATTACGATCTGGTTATTGGTTCCCATTCCTTTATCGATGACTTCGAGGAACAGCTGATCGGTAAGAACATAGGAGAAGAGACAGAAGTAAATGTAACCTTCCCTGAAGCATATCATTCCGCTGAACTGGCAGGAAAGCCTGCTTTATTTAAGGTTACCATCAAAGATATCAAGGAGAAAGAACTTCCCGAGCTGGATGATGAGTTCGCATCTGAGGTTTCCGAATTTGATACTTTGGCAGAATATAAAGAAGATATCAAGAAAAATCTGACAGAGAGAAAAGAGAAAGAAGCAAAAGACAAGAAAGAAATGGCAGCAATTGAGGCAGTCATTGCCGATGCGGCTATGGAGATTCCGGACGTTTATGTACAGACCGTACAGAGACAGATGGTGGATGAATTTGCACAGCGTATCCAGATGCAGGGACTTTCTATGGAACAGTATCTGCAGCTGACAGGCTCCAATATCGCTATGATGGAAGAACAAATCAAACCTCAGGCATTAAAGAGAATCCAGTCCAGACTGGTATTGGAAGCAGTTGTGAAAGCAGAGAAGATTGAAGCTTCCGAAGAAGATTTTGAAAAGGAAGTTGCAAGGCTGGCTGAGGCTTATAAGATGGAAACCGATAAGGTAAAGGAAATGATCGGAGAAGCAGGCAAAGAAGAGATCATGAAAGACCTTGCGGTTGGAAAAGCTGCAGAATTTGTAACAGAAAATGCCAAAGCAAGCAAAGCCAAAGCAAGCAAAACAAAAGAAAGCAAAGCGAAATAAGACAGATATTTGAATCGTGACAAGGAGGAATGGAAATGAGTTTAGTACCTTATGTCATTGAACAGACGAGCCGTGGAGAACGTTCCTACGATATCTATTCAAGACTTTTAAAAGACAGAATCATCTTTTTAGGTGAAGAAGTAACGGATGTATCGGCAAGCGTGATTGTTGCCCAGCTGCTGTTTTTGGAGGCAGAAGACCCGGATAAGGATATTCATCTTTATATTAATTCCCCGGGGGGAAGCGTAACAGCAGGAATGGCTATTTACGATACCATGCACTATGTAAAATGTGATGTGAGCACCATTTGTATCGGTATGGCTGCCAGTATGGGAGCATTTCTTCTGGCAGGCGGAACAAAAGGAAAAAGACTGGTGCTTCCCAACGCAGAGATTATGATTCATCAGCCCTCCGGCGGTTCACATGGTCAGGCGACAGAGATTGAGATTGCAGCAAAGCATATTTTAAAGACAAAAGACAAATTAAACCGGATTCTGGCGGAAAACACAGGAAAAGACCTGGAAGTGGTTGCGGCAGATACGGAAAGGGATAACTGGATGAGCGCACAGGAAGCTTTGGACTACGGTCTGGTTGATAAGATCGTAACCTCCAGACAGAGTGACGCAGAAAAGAAATAAAACAGAAATCAGAAAAGGATTAGGAGCTTACAAATGGCAGGAAGAACCCCACAGGATAAAATCAGATGTTCTTTTTGTAATAAAACCCAGGACCAGGTAAGGAAAATGATTGCCGGTCAGGACGGTGTTTATATCTGTGATGAATGTATCGACCTCTGCTCTGAAATTATGGAAGAGGAATTAGAAGATGCGGAACAGGAAGAAAACCTGTCCATCAATCTTTTAAAGCCCATTGAGATCAAGGAGTTCCTTGACGAATATGTCATCGGGCAGGAGGATGCGAAAAAGGTATTATCTGTTGCAGTGTATAATCATTACAAAAGAGTTACAGCAGATAAAAACATGGATGTGGAATTACAAAAAAGTAATATTATTATGATAGGCCCTACCGGTTCGGGAAAGACCTATCTGGCGCAATCACTGGCTAAGATTATCAATGTACCTTTCGCCATTGCCGATGCTACCACTTTAACGGAAGCGGGGTATGTAGGCGAGGACGTTGAGAACATTTTATTAAAATTGATTCAGGCAGCGGATTATGATATTGAAAAAGCCCAGTACGGGATTATCTATATCGATGAGATTGATAAGATTACCAAAAAAGGTGAAAATGTCTCTATTACCAGAGATGTTTCCGGTGAAGGTGTGCAGCAGGCATTGTTAAAGATTATTGAAGGGACTGTTGCCAGTGTTCCTCCCCAGGGAGGAAGGAAGCATCCCCATCAGGAGCTTTTGCAGATTGACACCACCAATATTTTGTTTATCTGCTCAGGCGCTTTTGACGGGCTGGAAAAGGTTGTAGAAGCAAGGCTGGACCGCAAATCCATCGGATTTAATGCTGAAATCGTTAGCAAGAGCAGCAGGGATTTAGGAGAGCTTTTCAAGGATGTGACAGCACAGGATTTGGTAAAATACGGTTTGATTCCGGAGTTTGTGGGACGTGTGCCCATTACCATCTCTCTGGAAGGGCTGGATGAGAGCGCATTGGTTAAAATCCTTACAGAACCGAAGAATGCTTTGATCAAGCAGTATAAGAAGTTATTTGAGATGGATGAGGTGGAACTTATCTTTGAAGAGGATGCTGTCAGCACGATTGCTGCCATGGCAATGGAGAGAAAGACGGGAGCCAGAGGCCTGCGCTCTATTATAGAGCAGGTTATGATGGATGTGATGTACCGTATCCCATCTGATGATACAATCGCAACGTGTATTATTACAAAAGGCGCGGTTTTGGGTGAAAGCGAGCCAGAAATCATCAAACGTGAAATGTTGAAAGAAGCGAGATAATTTGAAACGCCGCCGCAAGGCGGCGTTTTGTGCGTAGTTGTTGCCTGACAGGTTTTTGGTTAAGGGCCATAGGAGAAAATCAAAATGATAATTAAAAGCGTAAATCTGGAAACCGTATGCGGCATTACCAGTGCCTTACCCCAGAATACCCTGCCGGAGCTGGCTTTTGCCGGAAAGAGTAATGTGGGAAAGTCTTCGCTGATCAACGGATTGATGAATCGTAAGAATTATGCACGGACTTCCGCACAGCCGGGAAAGACCCAGACAATCAATTTTTATAATATCAATGAAGAAATGTATTTTGTGGACCTGCCGGGATATGGCTATGCCAACGCTTCTGTAGAAGTAAAGGCAAAATGGGGGAAAATGATAGAGCGTTATCTCCATTCATCTAAGCAACTGAAAGCGGTTTTTCTGTTAATCGATATCAGGCATGAACCTTCTGCCAATGATAAGCAGATGTATGACTGGATTGTATCCCAGGGATATGAGCCGGCCATTATTGCAACCAAGCTGGACAAGATTAAGCGTTCACAGGTAGAAAAACATCTGAAGATGGTAAGGACAGGCCTGGGTGCGCCGAAAGACGGGATTTTGCTGCCTTATTCTGCGTTAAACAAGCAGGGAAGGGATGAAATATATGAGTACATTCAGACATTACTTTAAAATATTTCTAAATATTTTTATTCCTTTACTCACGCTGGTTCTGGTATGCTGGCTGGGGCCGAGGCTTCTTGTGTTCTTTTCGCCCTTTGTAGTGGGATATCTGCTGGCAAAAATGGCGAATCCCCTGGTTGCTTTTATTTCGGATAAATGCAAAATTAGGCGGAAGGCGGCTTCTGCTTTTGTCATTATTATGGTGTTGGGTGTGCTGGCGCTGATTATTTACAGCATAGGAAGCTTTTTGGGCAAACAGGCATCGGGCTTTATTGAGGATATGCCGGACATGCTGGATGCGGCCCAAGTGGAGCTGTCCAAAGCGGCAGGGCACTTTACAAAGCTTTATGAAAAGCTGCCGGAAGATGTAAAGGCATCTCTTTTATCCCTGGAGGCCTCCCTGGATGGCTACATTTCGGAAGTTATGACTAAAATCAGTACGCCTACGGTAAATGCCATCGGCAATGCGGCAAAACACATTCCCAATATCCTGATTGGGATTATCATGTGTTTCTTGTCAGCCTATTTCTTTATTGCGGATAAGGACTACGTCGGGAATTTCGTAAGGAAATATGTACCGGATTTCATTTTAATAAAGTGGGAGCTGGTCTGGAAAAGCCTGATTCAATCCGTAGGAGGGTATTTTAAAGCGCAGTTAAAGATTGAAGTGTGGATGTATCTGCTGCTTTATCTGGGACTGTTCTTTGCGGATGTGAAGTATGCCGCCCTTGTGGCGCTGGGAATAGCCATACTGGATTTCTTTCCTGTTCTGGGCACAGGCACGGTGCTTATGCCCTGGGCGGTGATTGAATTCTTAAGCGGGGACTATATACGGGCGATTATCTTTATGGTGCTCTGGGGTGGAGGACAGCTGCTGCGTCAGATTATCCAGCCCAAGATTATGGGGGATTCCATGGGAATGCCGCCCATACCGACGCTGTTTTTGTTTTATATCGGCTGGAGATTTAACGGTGTATGGGGCATGATCGTTGCGCTTCCTATAGCCATTATTATTATCAATCTCAATGAAGCGGGCATTTTTGACCAGGCAAAGACCAGTGTGCGCTATTTGATCAGGGATGTAAATGTTTTCCGGAAGTTTACGTCGGATGATGAGGATTTTAATAATTAAAACAGATAAATATTTGTAATAGACATGGAAAGAGGGAACGAAAAATGAAGATTACAGTTTTTAATTGCAGACCTTTTGATGAATTGGACAATTTTAAGAAAATGGAAAAGGAAACAGGAGTGGAAATCGTCTGTTGCCCTGATGCGCCGGATATGGACAATATAAAGCTGGCAGAAGGTTCTGAAGCAATCGATATTCTTACATCAAAAATGACGCCGGAGCTCATTGAAGGCCTGGCCGGGGTTGGCGTCAAATATATTGCCACCCGTACCATCGGTTACGACCATATAGACAGGGAGGCATGCCAGCGGTTTGGCATTCATGTGAGCAATTCGCCTTATGGTCCTAACGGGGTTGCCGATTATACGGTCATGCTGATTCTGATGTCCATCAGAAAGGCAAAGCGGATTTTACAGAGGGGAAATCTGCAGGATTACAGCCTTATGGGAAATATGGGCAGGGAAATGAAGGATTTGACCATCGGCGTTGTGGGAACGGGAAATATCGGAAGAACCGTTGTAAAAAATTTAAGTGGATTTGGATGCCGGATTCTGGCATATGATTTATATGAAGGGGAGGAAGTAAAAAAATACGCATCCTATGTTCCTTTGGAGAATTTGCTGTCAGAGTCGGATG
>CAZZHJ010000043.1:2509-12605 GCA_964653815.1 uncultured Lachnospiraceae bacterium | reverse complement strand
AAAGCCTTTTTGGGAAATGGTGAATATGATGTAGACGTTATAGAGAAATATAAAAAGCAATTTCAAAAAATAAATCCTAATAGAATAAAGGGTAATTATTTTTCTGAAAATTTTGGTGGGAAGTACTTTTCAAATAATGATGCAAAATTGATAGGAAAGATAAGAGAAGAAATTAAGAAGTTAAAGAAAGTTTTATCGGACAGAGAATATTGTATCCTTTTAGCATCACTAGTGTATTCGATGGATAAAGTGGCAAATACTGTAGGACATTATGATGCATATAGAAAGAGTGATAATATTGAAGATAGGTTTATCTATGAATTGATTATTCCCGAAAAGGCATCTGATAAGTTTTCTATTTACCGAATGGATGCCAATGAATTGGTAAGAAAAGTGAAGGCAGATATTGCATTCATTGATCCTCCATATAATAGTCGTCAATATAGTAGATTTTATCATGTTTTAGAGAATGTTGTTCAATGGAAAAAACCTCAATTAGAGGGAACTGCATTAAAACCACAAGCAGAGAATATGAGCGAGTATTGTAGAAGTAGTGCTCTGGAAGTTTTTGAGGATTTAATAAAAAACATTGATGTTAAATATATTGTTGTTACATACAACAACACATATAACTCGAAAAGTAGTTCTTCAAAAAATAAAATTACTTTGGAGGAGATAAAAGAAATTTTATTATCAAAAGGACAGACCACCATTTACGAAAAGAAACATCCATGCTTTAATGCAGGAAAAACTGAATTTAATGACCATAAAGAATTTGTTTTTATAACGAAGGTAGGTGTAAATGATGGAAAATAAAAAGACAATAAGATCTCCATTTTTTTATGTAGGTGATAAGTACAAACTTATGCCTCAACTTAAACAATTAATGCCAAGGAATATAGAACAGTATATAGAACCATTTGTAGGTGGTGGAAGTTCTTTTTTAAATTCAAAAGGAACCTCGTATATATTGAATGATGTAGATTCATATGTAGTAGAATTGCATAGACAGATAGGAAGTTATACTGGTAAGGCAGAAGAACTGTTTGAAAAATTATTTGAGCTCATAGATTTTTATGGATTATCTTGTTCGTATCGTGGTATTTGTGTGCCGGAAGAAATGAAAAAGAAGTATATAAAAACATACTATTCAAAGTATAACAAGGAAGCATATATCCGTATGAGAAAGGATTTTAATGCGAAAAAAGATGATTTCCTTAGATTGTACTTACTATTGATATATGGATTTAATCATATGATTCGATTTAACGGAAAGGGGGATTTTAATCTTCCTGTAGGTAATGTGGATTTCAATAATAATGTATATCAGGCGTTGAACAATTATTTGAAATTTATGGGTGAACATGAGATTGAATTTTTTAATATGGATTATATTTCTTTCTTGGAGAAAATTAAGCTTGGAAAGAACTCATATGTATTTTTAGATCCGCCCTACTTGATTTCAATGAGTGAATACAATAAATTATGGAATGATAAAAAAGAGGATGAGCTATGTGAATACTTGGATTCGTTGAATAAGCGAGGGATTAAGTTTGGTATAACGAATCTGATTACTCATAAAGGAAAAGTAAACCAGAGGTTTTTAGATTGGTCTAAAAAGTATTATGCATACGATGTAAAGAGTAATTATATCAGTTTTAACGACAATACAATAAAGGCTGATTCGCAGGAGGTGTTTGTTACAAATTATGCGTATTAGGAAGGCTGAAAGCAAACCATTGTCTTTTTCGACAACTATGAGAAATCCAAACAGAATCGTAAGCTTCTTAAAGTGTTTATTGCCGTACGAGAATCAGATTTTAACACATGATATAATCATGAAAGTGGTGCATAATGCAATTAAAGAGAAATTGTATACACCGTTAATAGTAAATAGAACTCCTGATTTGGCTTGTGTTTTGAAAAATGAAGACGAAAAATATTCGGATATGCAAATAGAATTTATAATTGAAATGAGTCCGCAAAAGCACAAGGAAGCAGGGTTTGAATATGGTTGGGATTCCAGATTTGATACAATTTTCAAATTACCAATGGAATTTGGGTTTGTTAAGTATGCGATGGGAGAACCGATAAGGATATCAACAACGGGACATATGTTGATTGATGCATTGAATGAAGAAGAGCCTAATGAAGAGAAAATACAGATGGTATTTCTTAATTCTATGATGAAGTATCAGAGTAATAATCCTTATAGAAAAAATGCAAATTCGAATGTACCATTAATTTTATTACTACAGGTATTGAAGATGCTGAAGGCGGATGTACAGGAAAATGGTGCAGGAGTTTTCCGTCAAGAGTTGAGCCTATTTATATGTTTGCCAGATAATGATGCAAAAGCTCTGTATGATAAAATAAAGAAGATTAGAAGTGAAGTGGGTTATTTATATAGTGATGAATATATGTATGAAATCTGTTTGGAATTATTGGGGGCAACAGACAAGCAGCGTAATAGATTCAAACTTTCACAAATTTGTGGTGAAGCAGTCGATGAGTATATTCGTAAAATGCGTACTACCGGAATCATTTCATTAAGAGGTAATGGTCGTTTTATAGATTATAATGCGTGGGAAATTGATAAGATTGATTACATACTGGAACATTATTCAGAATATAAGACCTTTGAATCAAAGGAGGAATATTTTGACTACATTGGAGCGGTTGATACTATCGTAATAAGTATGGAAAGTGCTGTTCCAACCGATACAACAGATTTGAGAAAAACTGCGTTGAAGAAGTTTGCAGCAGAATATTCAAAAGAAGAAATATATTCTGAACTGAACAAGGTATGTAAAAAAGCGGCAAGTACAGATTATATGTTAAAACTATTGCCAGGACCAGTACGTTTAGAGTTTTTGACTAGCATTGCTATGGTACAGAATTTTGAAAATTTAGATGTGACACCAAACTACACAATAGATGATGAGGGCTTGCCAACCAATACAGCATCTGGTGGAAAAGCAGATATTGTATGCTTTGATAAAGAATATCAGAGTTTAGTTGAAGTAACATTGATGTGTGGCAGACAAGATCAAGTGAATAATGAAATTGTACCAATAAGAAGACATTTACTTGAGGAAAAAAAGAATCAAGCAAATACGTTTTCTGTTTTTGTTGCACCAACAATTCATGAAGATACAAAACAGATAGCAGAGTGGTACAAGTTTAAAGAAGATTTGGATATTGTTACATATGCTGTGGATGAATTCGTGGATAAAATCAAACAGGGAGATAAAATTTCAAGTCTGTTGGATTAGTTAATGAATGTTGGCAGTTCGAATTATTACAGAAAGAAGGTATGGTATGAAACTTGAATGGGGGAATCAAAATCAATTGTGCTTTACGAATGAAGAAGAATATTATATGGTGTTAGGTATATTTGCCAATCCCAAATTAGCTAGAGTGTATATAGAAGATAATGCAAAAAGAGGTTCATTTTCAGATGCTAAGCGACTTCATATATATTCAGAAGCGAAAAGAAGCAATTTACCATTAGCATTGAGGAATGCAATGAAGGCCGGTGGGAGAATTAATTGTAATCCATATGTTGATAATTTAATAAATAATCATGGATTTATATTATCGGGTAATGTGGTAGTTGCTACATTAGAGAATGTTTTAAAGACTATTCCCAAAGAGGAAGTTAAAAATGTTGCGGCATTTATGGAAGGCTACTATTTATTACAAGAAGAACAACAAGTAGCGGTACGAAATATAACATATACGACTGAAAGTATTGATACATCAGAAGCAAAGCTTATTTGTAGAGATGTTCCGAAGAAAAGTTTGGAAAAAGATAAAGATAAAAAGAAACAAGGAAAAAGAGATTACATAAAGGCTGCGATAAATGACTTTGAGATTGGGGAAGCCGGTGAGAAAGTTGTATATAATTACGAAAAACAGAAGTTGATTAACGCATATAAAGAAGGAAAAATATCTGATTTAAATGATAAGATAGAATGGGTTTCAAGATATGATGATTCAGCAGGGTATGATATTCGTTCCTATGATGTTGATAAGAAAACAGTAATGTATATTGAAGTGAAGACAACGACATCGAGCGCGACAACACCCTTTTATATGTCAGAAAATGAAGTTGCGCAGTCCAAGGAATTAGGAGAACAGTATTATCTGTATCGACTGTATAAAATGGATAGGCATAAGCCAGGAAATGTGGAGTTCTTTGTTTTACAAGGAGATATTGGAAATAACTCTAATGTAAGCGTGGAGATGCAAGATTATAAAGTAGTGATAATTAAGGAGAATGGCTAATGAAATATAGTTTTTTGGATTTGACAAAAGAAGTATTGGAAAAGAGTGTATTTTATCAAAGCAACAAACGCCCTGCTAAATTTTATTTAAAAGCGAAAAAGGATAGTATAAAAGAAACTGATAAGTTTGTAAAAAAAGATAACAAGACAGCATTTTCAGAAAGAGATTTACATATTTTATTGTCATCATTTGTTCAGATGGATTCCCTTTTTAAATGTCAGACTAAGACAATATATCATGAAAAATCGTCAAGAGCTGTAAAGGGTAAAAATCAGTGGTTGCATCCGGACATGGTAGGAGTGTATTATCCGTTTGTTGATATAAGTAGGAGTATTACGAAGTAGTTGGTGTATTATGCAATAAATTTGTAGAACAGTTGAAAGATAAGCAGGAGTTTGTATGTTATACCAGTGGATTCTGAATGAAATGATACGAAGCAGCAGAGAAATTCTGGGCGAGGCCCTTACAGGGGTATATTTGCACGGATCTATGGCAATGGGATGTTTTAATCCGGATAAAAGTGATATTGATTTAATTCTTGTGGTGGAAGCAGCAGTTTCAGACAGGCAGAAGCTGGCGCTTATGAAGGAAATTGTGCGTCTGAATGAACAGGCGCCGCCAAAGGGTATAGAGCTGAGTGTTGTAAAGAGGGAGTATTGCAATCCGTTTATCTATCCTACGCCTTTTGAACTGCATTTCTCCACGACACATCTGCATTGGTTTCAGGAGAGGCCGCAGGAGTACATAGAGAAAATGAAGGGTGAGGATAAGGATCTTGCCGCTCATTTTACCGTTATCAGGAACTATGGCATCGTGCTCTGGGGCGAAGCAATAGAGACGATATTTGCGCCGGTGCCGCGGGCGGATTATATAGATAGTATTTTCCTTGATATCCAAAATGCAGAAGAGGAAATATTAGAGCATCCGGTTTACATAATTTTAAATTTATGCAGGGTCTTGGCCTATGTACAGGAAGGCTTATGTCTCTCGAAAAAGGACGGAGGCCAATGGGGGATAGAGCATTGTCCGGATTCATGCCGTGCTGTGATTGTTCAGGCGGCAGAATGTTATGCTTCGGATAAGGTTATGGAGCTTGCGCCCGGACAGGCGGCAGAGTTTGCAAAAGGGATGCTGGAACTTATTGGCAGGCAGGGAAGAAGTTCTTGACGGTTACGAACCGCTATGGTATGATGATAAAAGAGAAAATGAAGGAGGACTTTATGAGAAGCATTGTAAGAAAAGAGGATTCTGCTAACTAAATAGCTGCAGTACAGACCATCTGATGTTTATGGAATTTTTATGTCCATTTGAGAGGTGAAGTCTGTCCTGATATTGCCGGAATTTATTCCGACAATGTTTCTGCCTTACAAAGTGTCTCATATTCCAATCTTAGTAGATTTCAGCAAAGGATGCGCACGTAGAGCGTAGGTTTTTGCTGATGTTATAGTTGTATTGATTTTGGCATGGCTGTATGGTCATGTTTTTTTATTTATGCAAAACCGAGCAGTCGCACAAAGCGTGATACTGGTGGTTTCTCTGAAATGGTTCTTTGCTGGCAGAACTTTGTAGTTATTTTGTTTGCGGAAATTCCACAGAACATGGAAACTGGAAAGAGCATACGGTGCGCAGATGCCGCAAAAAGCGCGTCAAAAATTAGTAGAAAAATAGAATGGATTTAATCTGAGGAGGAACTATGAGCCAGGAAGAAAAAATATTGGAATTTGATAAAATAAAACAGTTTTGGCTGGAATATGCCTTTACGAAAAAGGCAAAGGAGAGGATTGAAGAGGCAGAGCCGTTCCTATCTGAACGGGAACTTCTGGCTGGACTGAAGGAGACAACGGAAAGCCGGCAGCTTCTGGAAAAATGTGGAGAACCGCCCCTTGTTTCCCTGAATGGAATGGAGGAAATTTTGCTGATTGCCGGGAAGGGAGACTGCCTTTCGGCTTGTCAGCTGGAGTGTGTCCGGAGTGGACTGGTGGCAGTCCGGCGGCTGAAGGATTATCTGGAGAGGGGGAAAGCGTATGATAATTCGCTGGCATGGTATGCGGAAAATCTGGATGATTTGGAGATGTTGAAAGAGGAAATTAACGCGGCTGTCTATAATGAGGAGGTAGCGGATAGTGCTTCGCCTCAGCTGCAGAATATCCGGCGGCAGCTGAAATATAGTGAAGAAAAGATGCGGGAAAAAGCAGAAGCAGCTATTCGTAGTAATAAAGAATGCATGTCGGATAGTTTTGCGACTTTTCGCAATGGACATATCTGCATTCCCGTGAAAAAAGAGTATAAATTTCGGATTTCTGGCAGCGTGATTGATAAGTCTGCCACGGGCAATACGCTGTTTATAGAGCCGGCGGCTTCGGCTAAGTATTATGAAGAACTGGAGCAGCTCCGGATTGCGGAAGAGGATGAGGTAAGACGGATTTTATATACGCTTACGGTGCAGGTGGATTCTTTTGCGGAGCCGTTGAGACAGAACATATGTACGATGGAAAAACCGGATTTTGCATTTTCAAAGGGAAAGCTAAGTCTGTCTTATGATGGTGTTTCGCCTGCTATCATTTCGGAGAGGGCAATTCGTCTGACAGACGCCAGGCATCCGCTTCTGGATAGAGTAACATGCGTACCTCTGCAATTTGAGATTGGGAACGGAATAAATGGGATTGTGATTACAGGGCCGAATACGGGCGGTAAAACTGTTGCCCTGAAAACAGTAGCCTTATGCTGTATGATGGCCCAATGCGGCCTTCATGTGCCCTGTGGGAAGGCGGAAATCTGTATGTGCAGCAATTTTCTGTGCGATATAGGGGACGGGCAGAACTTGTCAGAGAATTTGTCCACTTTTTCCGCCCATATCAAAAATGTGCTGGATATTTTAAAAAGGGTCAATCCGGAAAGCCTGGTTATTATGGATGAGCTTGGTTCCGGTACGGACCCTCAGGAGGGCATGGGTATCGCGGTAGCAATCTTAGAGGAATTAAAGAAAAGCGGCTCGCTGTTTCTAGTTACCACCCATTACCCTGAGATAAAAACGTATGCGCAACAGGCAGAGGGCATTTTGAATGCTAAAATGGCTTTTGACGCTGAGAATTTAAAACCTTTGTACAAGATGGTGATTGGCGAAGCAGGTGAAAGCTGTGCTCTGCATATTGCGAAGCGGCTGGGTATGCCGGGCAATATGCTCCGCCGGGCTATGGAGGCAGCTTACGGAGGAGAAGTGGGGAAACTGTTAGAGGGTGCATCGGAATTACAGAATTTGCAGGATGAAGTCTCGGACTTATCGAAGCTGCTGGACGGAGTACCGAAAGAACTGGAAAAGGCTCCGTCTGCACGTATTGCGAAGCAGAAGACACCAAAAAAGAAAAAGGAAATTCCTTTTCACCGGGGCGACAGCGTAATGGTTTACCCGGATAAAAAGGTGGGAATTGTTTGTCAGGAGGCCAATGAAAAAGGAGTTTTAAGGGTGCAGCTGCCGGAACGGAAAATCTGGATAAATCATAAGCGGGTGAAGCTTCTGGTGGCGGCGGAATTGCTGTATCCGGAGGATTATGATTTTAAGATTGTTTTTGAGACGGCAGAAAATCGAAAAATGCGTCACAATATGGAGCGGAAATATGTGGAAGGAGCGGAGATTCGTTATGAAGAATAAGTTTGTGTTGGAAGATAATGGATATTTGATCAGTATGGTGCCGGTGGAAGAATTGCTGCGGTTTGGCTGGGAAATCGGGTTAGATGAGAACAGCAGGGTACTTGATCTATGCTGCGGTTATGGAACGCTTTTGAAGGTCTGGAGTGAGGCGTTTGGAATTCGGGGCGTCGGTGTGGACCGGAATCAGGAATTTTTAACGATTGGGAAGGAACGGCTTAAGAAAAGCGGAGTAAGTCAGGTGGAGCTTGTATGCGGTGACGTAACAGTTTATCAGGATGAGCGGAAATATGATGTGGTCGTCTGCAGCGAAACCTTTGGAAGCATTCCAGAAACGTTATCGTTGGGGGAAAGGTTTTTAAAGTCTGGCGGACTGCTTGCTTATCAGAGATTGTATGCGAAAACGGAGAATCCTCCGCAGGAGCTGATTGATTTTGACGGAGAGGTTTTGCCCTTTCATTTTATTGTCTGTGGAGGGGACTAACCGCTCCTTGGATTTTTCTCTGTTTTACGCCCCCGGGAAGGGGACTGTCGGGTTACGATGCGAAATTACTAAATTTTTTCATAATTTTCAACTCCCCGGGTCGTTAAATTCTTATGAAGAAAACACGACTGCAGGGCAGGCTGTTCGCCCTACTCTGCTCCATGATATGTTTTTCGGCCCTTGCGGTCTCCAATGTGCGCATAGCCGGACGTGTATCCGACCCCGAGGACAAGCCGGTCGAGTTTGGCACGGTGCGCATCGCCGGCACCTCCATCGGCACCAACACCGACCTCGAGGGTCGCTACTCCATATCCGTGGCCGAGAAAGACACCATCGAGGTGGTCTTCACCTGCATCGGCTTCCATAATGTCACCCGCCGCCTCGTCGATCCCAAAGGGGATGTGACGCTCAATGTCAAGATGTATCCGGAGACTTCGGAGCTTGAGGAATTGGAGGTGGTAGGGTTCCGTCAGAACATCAACGGCATGCAGGCCTTCGACGCCGAGGCCTTCAAGACTTCGCCGGACGTGTCCGGGGGATCGGTCGAAGCGATGCTCTCCACGATGCCTGGCGTCAACTCCTCCAATGAGATGAGCTCGCAGTATTCTGTGCGAGGCGGAACGTTCGACGAAAACTCCGTCTACATCAATGGCGTAGAGGTGTATCGCCCGCAGCTGGTCCGCTCCGGCCAGCAGGAGGGCCTGAGCGTCATCAATCCCGACCTGGTCGGCAACCTGCGTTTCTCCTCGGGCGGCTTCCCCGCACGCTACGCCGACAAGATGTCGTCGGCTCTCGACATCACGTATCGCGAGCCGGAGGCTTTCGAGTTTGGAGGCTCCGTCTCGCTCATGGGGGGCTCCCTGCACTTGGGGCAGAACTCGGGAAAGTTCTCGCAGCTCCACGGCCTACGCCTTAAGAAGAACAATTCCCTGCTCTCGTCGCTCGAGACTCGCGGCGAATACGACCCTCTTTATTTCGACTATCAGACTTCCATCGTAGGAAAGCCTTCTGAGAAACTGACGATCAATTTCCTCGGCAACATCTCACTGAGCAACTTCAACTTCACTCCTACGGACCGCGAGACCAATTTCGGCACCGCCGAGGATACGAAGCATTTCAAGGTCTATTTCGACGGCCAGGAAAAGGACAAGTTCCAGACTTATCTCGGTTCGGTGTCCGCCACATACCGGCATAACCGCGCCTCAACCTATACCCTCGGACTGGCGGCTTTCCTGACCGACGAGCTGGTGAGCTACGACATCTCTGGCGAATACTGGCTCGACCAGGCAGGCACGGCCGGCGCCGACGGCGTCGGTGGCGAGCTGGGCGTGGGAAAGTATATGGAGCACTCGCGCAACCGCCTGCGGGCTTCCGTCATCCAGGCCATGCTTCGGGGCACGACCGTGGTGCGCGACAACCATATCACCTATGGCCTCACCTGGCAGCACGAGAACTTCCGCGACCGCACCAAGGAATGGGAATGGAGGGACTCTGCCGGATACTCACTCCCCACCGCTCCGGAGGGTGTGCACCTTATCTACAATCTTTCCTCCCATCAGGACGTCACGGCCAATCGCCTCGCCATATTTGCGGAGGATGCCTGGTATTTCGACACCTCCAAGTTCTCTTGCGTCCTGAACGGTGGCGTTCGCCTTTCGTATTGGGATTTCAACAAG
>CAZZHJ010000043.1:0-2499 GCA_964653815.1 uncultured Lachnospiraceae bacterium | reverse complement strand
TCCCCTCGTGTAAATTTCTCTTTCCGCCCTATCGACAACAATCGATGGAACTATCGCGCCGCCCTCGGCATGTACTACCAGCAGCCTTTCTATAAGGAGTACCGAATGGCTGAGACCGACCCCTTGGGAAACTCCACCATCGTGCTAAACCGCGACATCAAGTCGCCTCTCAGCATCCAGGTGCTGGGCGCGGCAGACTATACCTTCCGCGCAATGAGCCGCCCCTTCAAGATCACTGTCGAGGCATACTACAAGGCCCTCTCCCGCCTTATCTCCTACGAGTATGACAATCTGAAGATCAACTACTCGGGCCAGAACGACTCCAAAGGGCACATCATGGGTCTCGACTTCAAGCTCTTCGGGCAGTTTGTGGCAGGCTCGGACTCATGGCTCTCCTTCTCGCTGATGAACACCTCCCAGACGCTTGACGGCAAAAAGGTGCCCCTACCCTCCGACCAGCGTTATTCGGTCTCCCTTTTCTTCACCGACTATTTCCCGAAGTTCCCGAAGCTGAAGTTCTCGCTGCGTGGAATCTTTGCCGACGGCCTTACCATGACCGCTCCCCATGTGAGCCGCGCCGACTCCTATTTCCGCGCCCCGGCCTACAAGCGCGTGGACATCGGCCTGAGCTACCAGCTCGTGGGGGCTCCGGCCGACGGTGTGCGTCCCTACAACTTCTGGCGCCATTTCAAGGACATCACGATAGCCCTCGACCTCTTCAACCTCTTCGACATGTCAAACGTCAGCAGCTACTACTGGGTCACTGATGTCAACAACATCCAGTACGCCGTGCCCAACTACCTTACACGGCGTCAGTTTAATGTCCGCCTCTCCTTCGAGCTTTGACATTTGGCTCTCATTGACATAATTTCATCATCTTTCATACTATTCCAATTCCGCCAAGGACGCCTCCGATAAACACAGGGGGCGTCCTTGGCGTTTCTAATATATGAAGAAAGTTATCATTATGGGCGCCACCTCTGGCATCGGTCGCGCCGTTGCGGAGGCACTTGCCTCCCGTGGGCTGAAGATCGGAGCTGCAGGACGCAACGAGAAGGCTCTCGAAGAATTGCGCCTCGCCTACCCTGGCCTGGTCGTGACAGCACGCATAGACATCAACCATAGCAACGCTCCAGAGCGTCTCAACTACCTCATAGAGAAACTCGGCGGCATGGATATCTATTTCCACTCCTCCGGCATAGGCTATGAAAACCCTGACCTGGATCCTAATCTTGAAGCCAAGATTGTGGAGACTGACACCACAGGGTTTGCGCGCATGGTCATGGCTGCGTTCAGATATTACGCCGAAAACGAGAAGGAGGGCACCATCGCCGCCCTTACTTCAGTAGCAGGCACAAGGCCCATCGGCATGATGAGCGCATACAGCGCATCCAAGAAGTTTGACTCCACCTATCTCTCCGCTTTGCGCCAGCTTGCACTCATAAAGGGCGTTGACATCCATATAACGGACATTCGCCCGGGATGGACTCGCACCCCCCTTCTTGACGAAGACACCCACTATCCCATGGAGATGACAGTCGAGGAAGTGGTGCCTCAGGTAGTCAAGGCGCTCGTTCGCCATCCCCGGACAGCCGTAATCGACTGCCGCTGGAGAGGTGCCGTCGCCCTCCTATCGCTGATTCCTTCCTGCCTGTGGGAGCGGGTACCATATAAAATATAGGCACAAACTCCGTAATCATCCAATCATTTATAAAAAATACTATGGGAAATCCATTATTCGACATCACCTATGGCCTCTATATCGTCACGACAAACGCAGATAGTCGTGACAATGGCTGTATATCCAACACCTTCCTGCAAGTGGCCGACAAGCCTCTGCAAGTCTCCGTATGTCTAAACAAAGCCAACCTCACTACAGAGATGATCCGGAAGTCAGGAGTCTTCACTGCCTCCATACTCAGCCAGCAGGCCACCTTCGATCTCATCAAACATTTCGGGTTCCAGTCTGGTCGAGACACTGACAAGTTCAAAGACTTCACCGACTGCAAACGCGTAGCAAACGGTACCTTGGCCATCACAACAGGCACCAACGCCTTCATAAGCGCAAAGGTCACAAAGACCATCGACCTCGGATCGCACCTCATGTTCATCGGGGAAGTGACGGAAAGCGAGGAGCTCGACAACGTTCCATCGACCACCTACACCTATTACCAGGAGCACATAAAGCCGCAGCCGAAACCGGCTTCGTCCGAGGGTAAAGGACGCACTGTCTGGCGCTGCAAAGTCTGCGGCTACATCTATGACGGCGAGAACCTCCCCGACGATTTCATCTGCCCCATCTGCAAACACCCCGCCATCGACTTCGAGCAAGTCACCATCGACTAAAAAGGCTGTGGAGTAGCAGGGCAGCTCCCAAGTAGGGGCGTGGCCTGCCACGCCCACAACCGGGGGGAAGAGCAGTTTTGGCCAGCCCTAGTAGGGGCGCGGCCTGCTGCGCCCACAACCGGAGGGGAAAGCAGGTTTGGCCAGCCTTCGTGG
>CAZZHJ010000042.1:0-12672 GCA_964653815.1 uncultured Lachnospiraceae bacterium | reverse complement strand
TGTGGGGTTTATCACCATTTTTAAAAATTTTTTATGATTTGGAACAGATAAAGAAATGAAAAAGCTGATAAAACAAGGGAAAAAGCAGGGAAACCTACTGGACAGGCTGTTACTGGCGGTAGGCATTGTTTTTCTATGTGTTTTCTGTGTAATAGGGTATTTTCTTCTGAGGTATTATGGTGAATATCGTAATACAAAGGATTTGGATGATCGCATTGCCGGCCTGCGGCAGGCTGAGATAGAAGGACAAAGTGGTAACGGGAGCCAACCACAGGAGGCGGATGGCGCTGAAACCAATGATGAAGCAGGTGAAAAGAGCCTGCGTATGGTAAATGCTGACTACATAGGATGGTTGTCCATTCCGGATACAGAAGTCTATTATCCTGTGGTGCAAAGGGATAATTCCTATTATTTGAGCCATGATTTTACAGGAGAAGAAAACCGCCATGGCGCAATCTTTCTGGATGAGAACTGCAGCCTTGAAAATGACATTTTGCTGATACACGGACATCATATGAAAGACGGAACCATGTTTGGGGGCTTGAAACATTACAAAAAAGAAAGCTTCAGGCAGGAGCATGAAGTGATTTATCTGGATTTGGGAAAGGGCGATGAGGCATATGAGGTTTTTGCCACGGCGCTTATTGACCTGACACAGGAAGGATATTTTAATTACCAGGAGCTGCCGGTACGGGGAGAAGAGAGGACAGCTTACCTGGAAAAGCTGAGAAACAGCGCATTCTGGTATAAGGATACAGAAGAGTTGACGGGGCGGATTCTGTTGTTGTCTACCTGCGAGTATGGGAGCAGTGAGCAGCGTCTGGTCATAGCGGCAGTTCACAGGGAGTAGTAGTAAAAAGGGAGTAGTAGCAAAAAAGGGAGCTGACAGATCTGGTTTTAACTGAATGAAATATAATCGGGAGAGAGGTATTGGGGATGTTGAAAACGAAAAATTTACCAAAAAGAATATTGGCGATAGCATTGGTATTGTGGTTGCTGGCACAGTATATTGGAAGCTACATACCGGTATTTGCAGGAGGGAACAGCGGAGATTCGGGGGTTGTCAGCGGCAACGGAGATGTGCCGGCAGATATGCAGACGTCCTATGACGCAGAGAGTATGGCGGATGAAGCTGCAAATACAGTATATGCAGAAGCAAGTACCGTATATGGTGCAGAGAGTACAGTATACGGTGCGGAAAGTATAGCTTATGAAGAGGAAAGTGTGGCTGCTGACGGTGCTGCGGCAGTGGGAGAAACAGAGGCGGTGCCTTTTGCCAACGGTGCGGAGACCCAGTATGATTTGCAGCAGTATATTACTTCAGTCATCTTAGCCAATGCAGACGGGGAAATAGCCGGCGATTCCATGATAGGAGTCCGCCTGAACTTTAAGGTTCCTGCAGAGATTGCGGAGGACAATGTATTCCACTATAATTTTAATGATATTAAAGCTTATGATGAGTATGGAAATACCAATGGCAAACCTGCTTTTGATATTTCCAATTTTGGAATGAAAACAGGTAAGGTTATAATGGATGGACGTGAAGTGGGAACTTATCAGCTGAATGCTGAAACCGGTGATCTGGAAATACGATATGACAAGGAGGCACTGGGACCCTCAGATTTGGACAGGAATGCATATTTCCAGGTTTCCTGTAATTTGAGCGCAGATGCATTCGGAGATGAAGGGGGAGAATATGAACTGAAATTTACGACCAGGCCTGGCGCATCCAATCCTAAGGTTGACATTAAGGAAAAGCCAAGCCGGGATCTGAATGTTATGGCAAAGAAAAGCCATAGTGAGCTGAATTTAGAGAACCGGACAATCAGCTATACTATCGAAGTAGAAAACCAAGGTGCTGAGACCATTAATGATTTGGTCATTCATGATGCTTTTACCACTGTGGGGAATGAACATTTTACGTTTACAGGATTATCCGGCGGAAATGGTAAGGTAACAGCGCAGACAACTCAAAATGGCTTTATGGATTTTGTGATTTCTGAACTTCCTCACGGAACTACAAGATTTACCTATACCTGTAGTTTTGATGAGACTCTTTTGAGCGGTATGAACAACGGAGGGACCTATGTCAATAATCAGATATCGGCAAAACAGAAGGGAGATAACAAACCTGTTATTATCCATCCCAATAGAGAGGGTGAAGTTGTAAGCGACTCTTTTGAAATCCGCAAGGATATTGTAAATAAGTGGGGAAGTTACAACGAGCAGGACGGTACCATCACATGGACCATTACCATTAACAGTGGTTCAGATAAGTATAATATTGCGGGGATGAAATTAGAGGATATGCTTTCCAATGACGATGGCATTCCCCAGAATATTCAGGAAAGTGCCATAACAATACAAAGTAAGAATAATCCGGGTAAATCATATACCGTTCCGGCTGGGAACAACGGATTTAATTTTACATTTCCCACAAATGAGGGTGAAATCACAGATGAGTTTCAGATTGTTTATCATACCAAAGCAGAGTTTGATGGAACACAAAACTTTAAAAATAAAGTAACAGCAACAAAAAACGGGAAAAAGTTAGATGAGGCAGAGGTGTCCATAGGATCCACCCATGCCATTTTAGAAAAATCAGCGGTGGATTATCCGGATACACCTTATAAAAAAGATGGAAACCGTGTTACCATGCAGTGGAAGGCTACCGTTGATATACCGGCTAATGCATCAGAAGAGCTTGTATTTACTGATAAATTGAGCGACCTTTTATGGACAGGCGTGGATTATGATTATGTGCTGAATGGAGATCAGGCAGCGGTTAATGTGAGTGTGGACGGAAAGACGATTACAGGCTATAAAGAAAATACAGACCGGAGCAACAAATATAATTATCATTTTGAATTGACCTTTGATAGGAATTTTGTGGTAGCAAACAGGGGAAAAACAATTACAATTACTTATGAAACCACAGCAGATACAAACGGACAAACAGATCTGACTTTTAGAAATACGGCGCAAATGAAGCTTGGCACTATCAGACAGGACAGTACGGCAGAACGAAAGATTAAAGACGAAGGGAAATACATTAAAAAAGGCGTTCATATAATTGATGAAAAAGAGCATATGATTACCTGGGTGGTAAACTTCAATAACTGGGAAACTGCCGAACGAGCAAACTGGAAGAACGATGTAACCTTTACCGACACGGTGTTCAATATGGATTTCTATGGGTGTAAGGGTGTAAACGGTGATATGCCTAGAGAGATTTATATCGCAACAAATAATGGGCAGTCATATAAGATTCCTGAAGGTAAAATTCAGTCCACGCGTCAGGATGACGAAGGTGGTTACAAGACAGAATTTTCCTTTAGTGTGATGGATGCGATAGGCATACATACTTGGAACGGCGATACTCTGGCAGATTATTTAGAAAAAGGGGAAGGCGCTATCCGGATTTATTATACGACTTATGTGCCTGCGGAGAATCTGGAAAAATACAATACAGTAGAGACCTATGGAAATGAAATAGTATTGTCTGGAACAAAGGTTGGAGAAACTGATCCAACAATCCAGTCGGTTACTTCTGAAGGGAAACTGAATCACGAGGTATTGTCAAAAGAATGTAAAACTCCTAGTAATGCAAAGGGCAATACCTTGGAGTATTCTATAGTGGTGAATCCGGACGGACTGCAGCTCTGTAAGCCGCAATATGCCAAATACAAGGTTGTAGATAACCTGCCTGATGATTTGATTTACAAAAACGGTTCCTTAAAGGTACGAAATAGTCAGACTCGTCAATTTTTGGCTCAGGGGACAAGAACTGGTCAGTATGAATTTTACATGGATGAAAATAATAATATGGTCTTGATGGTTCCGGACAAAACGCCGCTTATTATCACTTATGAGGTATACATGCTGTCGGACGCAGATGAGACCAAGGATTACAGAAATTCCGTGATAATTCCCGAACCTTATGTGGAACATGCATCTTTTTCCCAGGAAAACAGCAGTAAAAAGCTGATGTTGGCAGAGGCTGGAGTTGACGGTGTAACATTTACGATTGAAAAAGTAAACGGCAACGATCTGAGTGAACACCTTCCGGGAGCCAGATTCCGGGCTACAGAGCATATATGGAATGGCAGCAGCTGGATAGAGTCCGGCGTTGTGTTTGAGGGAATCACAGATTCTAACGGAAATCTGAGTACAAGCTCCGTTAGTTCGGGGAAGGCGGAAGACCATCCGGGCTGTTTTGTGGTTACGAAGGGAAATGCTTCCAGCGAATTTGAGAACAACTGTTATTATACGGTTGAAGAAATTGAAGCGCCTGCGGGATATGCCCCCACAACAAGGGTATATAGTGTTGTTATATCGGGATATGGCAGTACGGGTCTGAGTACTGCGGCAAAAAATGCGCTCCCGAAGGATGTTAACCTGATAACCCAAGACATTCAGTTTTTATTTACCAATGTTCCGGGGAATTCCCTGACCATTCGTAAAACTTACTGGGATGTTGTTACATCGGGCAATACATCGACGGAAGTGCAGCAGAGGACCTTATTTGGCGCAGATGCGGCAGAAATCAAGATTTATTATGGAGGTTCAAGAAGGTATACGCTTGCAGAATGCCAAAAAGGCTTATCGGACAGCCTGCTCGTATCGACAGATGCAGTGGCTGGAAGTGGCGAGCCGCTTGTAGGGGATTATAAAGTTAATACAACTAGTGAAAACAATGAGGGAGACGGCAATACCTATACGCTTTCTAATATCAAAGCGGGTACGTACACCGTTTATGAATCCCGTGCTGGTAGAGGTTATAAACTGGCAGATAGAGTTTACTATTTTGTAGTTGATAATGATGGAAACATACGCTGGGACGGTGAGACCACAGGTACTGCCGTTGCCACCGGGGAAATCAGAAACTACCGGCTTGGAAATAACTTTGATATCAATAAACGGTATCGGGATTGGGAAGGAAGAGACATTATAGATACTTCAGATTTGGAGCAAGCTGTATTTTCTATTCAGCAGACAAAGGATGGAGCCGGAAACGACACACCTGATGCGGAAGAGAGAGAATTGACAGTAAATGCGGACGGCACTAGTTATGAGACCGGAGGCCTAGAGCCGGGTACATACATAATCAAGGAAAAAGAATCGGAAATTTATGAGGGTAATGAAGATTTGGCAATTACCTTAACTGTTGATAATGGCAGAAACATTACCTGTACCGTTTCTCCTGCAACGAAACAGGATGGAACAATAACCGGAAATGGGACAACTGAAGTTACAGCATGCATTATTAACCAGATGAAAGATCCGGTTAATAAGCTGGTTGTGGAGAAAACATATACGGACTCTGATGGAAGTGCGGTTACTGCAGATTTGGATGAATTAGCTGCTGCAACGGAGTTTAAGCTGTATAAGGAAACGGAACCAGATGTTTATGAGGAAGTGACGGATGCCGATAAGCAGATTGGTCTTAGTGTTGAATCTGGCAAGGTCAGTGGAACGGTCGAGAATCTTGCTCCGGGTTCCTACTGCATTTCGGAGACGCAAACTCCTGTCCTGTATACACCTGCAGATGATGTTTTCTTTACAGTAAATGGAGATTATACTATCAGCTATGATAAAACTAAGGCACAGGAGTGTACTATAGCAATAGATAATCGGAAAACTGAAGGAGATTCCTGTCTGATTCGGATAGACAAGAAGTATTTAAATCAGGATGGGGTAGATACAAAATCTACTTATAGTACAGTTTTTGTATATAGTGATGTTCTGGATAACATAAAGAATGTGACTGCAGCTGATCTCGACAGTCCTCTGGCAGGTTTTTCCAAACTGACAACACCCAATGGCAGGATTTCTATACAGGGAGACGCAACGGGATTAGAAGACGAAGTATCTTATACTTACTATTTTAAGGAGGTTTCCAATAAAGAAGGATATCAGATAACAGAAGGTTATTTGCAAATTAATTTAATCTATAAGAAGGACGCGGATGGTAGCTACCATTGGGAAGAGGGAGCTAAAGTAATTTATGATAAAGACGGTAATATTGATGATTCTGTTGAGGGCATTAACACCTTGTTCGCAGAAAAAAATGATACCCGTCCTGACACACTTACTATTACATGGAACAATAAAGCTAATCCCAATAAACTGACCTTGACGAAAATGTATCAGGGGCCGGACGGTAGTGAAATCGAAGCGTCGAGCCTGACTACGCCTGCGGTCTTTACGCTATACCGCAAATCAGGCGGTAGTTATACGGAAGTTGTTCCAAAGCTGGATTCGACAAATGCAGGTACCGGTACAGACGGCAGCTATGTAATTGAAAACCTGAATAGAGGGGATTACAAGCTGGTAGAAACAGCACCTCCGGGATATGAAAAACAGCCTGATATTTATTTTTCAATAGGAGAGGATTATACACTGCTTCCCAATGCCTATGTTTTGTTGGAGAATGGGACAAGAAGACCTTTTACCATTAACGGAACAGCGGATAGCTTGGATTATACCTGCAGCGTTACAAATGTAAAAACGTCCAATTCTTTTACATTGACCAAGCGCTTAACGGACTATAATGGAGATATACGAAGAGATACCATAAAGTTGGATGATCTTGAATTTATGGTTACATTGGATTCAGAAGCAGAAGTACCATATGGTGATGGTACTATGCCGTCTACCGGAAACCCTGGTCAATTTAGGCTCAACAATCTGGAGGATGGCACCTATTACATTAAGGAAAGTAAGGCACCAAGCGGTTATATTCCAGCAGGAGGAACGATTAAACTTGTTGTGAAAGACGGTAAAATACAGGAGGTAACTTATAGTGGTGGGCTGCAAGCTGACTTTAACCCGCTAAATACTACAAATACTCTGCAGGCTTCAGCAGAACTGATAAATCATCCGGTAGATAACCGTATTACCGTAAATAAAACATACCAGAAAGCTGATGGAACTACAATTCCGCTGGCAGATATTAGAACAAAGGCCGTATTTAAACTATATAAGGCAAATCCGGGAGGTCAGTATAGGTTACAGGAAACTATGCAGCCGGATGCTACGGGCGCTTCTTATATGTCTACCAATTTGGAGCCGGGCAAATACCAGATTAAGGAAGATTCTTTGGCTGGATATACCCCGGATAAGGCGTTTATTGCTTTTGTAGTAAATTCCAATTATGGTATTGAGATTGATGATGGTTCAGCTTCACCCGAAGTGACAGGCTCGTTTAATCCTGAAGAATCTGTTATCAACACCCGTGCAGGAAACAGCTTTTATATTACAAAGACCTATATAAATAACAAAGGTGAGCGTATTACCGATGCTGCTGCAGTGAGAGCCCTCGTAGACGGAACGGGATTTAACTTATATCGCGACAATCTTCAGGGCACACCGGTTGGTAAGCTGGAATACATCTCGGAAAGAAACCGCTTTGAGGTTTCCAATCTGGACCCGGGTACATGGTATGTGCGTGAAGACACTGTACCGCCCGGATATGAAGCTGCTTCGCCTGTCAGATTTACGGTGCGTAATGATGGACAAATTACTTCGGTACTTTATCAGGGGTCGGATGGACTGTGGGCAACTGCTGCATCTACTAATAACGGTCTGACAGTAGGAGGAACCTTAGAAAATTACGCCCTTGGAAACCAGATTACGATCACAAAGGAATATTATGACAGCCCTACCAGCACTATTCCTGTTTCACCGGGGACATTAACTGACTGGGCACAATTTACATTATATAGAGACTATGGCACAAACTCCGAGACCGATGTGACAGACTGCATGACCGCAGGTTCCGGTGGCAGTAGCGGTAAGTATACCTTTAAAAATATGGCTCCTGGCAGCTATACACTGGTAGAAGAGCCTATGGAAGAGTTTTATCCGGCATCAACAAGGAATATTACCTTTACCGTAGGGAATGATAATAAAATTACAACAACTTCTGCTGATTTGATAGAGGTACAGGGTAAAGAGGGCTATCAGTGGTCGGCAACGGTCAGAAATAACAGACGGCATAATCAGATTACTCTGACAAAAGAGTATCATGATTTTGCGGATAACCAGATAACCGATTTGTCTACGGTAGAAAGTTACGCTCAGTTTAAACTGTACAAGGTTGCAGGTGGCGAAGAGACAGAGGTGGAAGGAAAGATTACCTCTACGGCGGCTGCTGGAAATTATATAATAAAGGATGTGTCTTCGGGAACATATCGAATTAAGGAAACCGTGACGGGATACCAGGCGGTTCCTGATATTGAGTTTACTGTGGATGCTGACTGGAATATTACTTTCTTGCCGACCGGAGCGGATGTTACGGTTGACAATGGCGGTAATGATACAGATCGTGAACTGACGGTCGTTAATCATGCATTAAACGGTATCCGGATTCATAAGACCTTCTATGATAAGGATGGAAATGCCATGAGAGGCACGGCAATCTTTAAATTGTGGGAAGTTCAGGAGTCCGCAGGTTTTGTCAAGGGAGATGCCGTTATTACGGATGCTTCCCAGAGCGGCTGCAATGTAAGCGCCCTTCAGAAGGATTTTGTCAGCGACGGAAAAGGAAATTATTCTGTCAGGGATTTGCCGGAAGGAATTTATGTGATTACGGAAGAGGAAAACCCTGTTTATGCTACACCCTATGAAGGATGGTATTTATACTTTGAAGTAAATGCAGATAAAAAGGTATGCAATGTAGAAGGATGCTTTGCCGATGGTGGCAGTGACGGCGATGAGAATGGCGAACATCCCATGATGGGCTACATCAGTTATCTGATTGATAATGAAAATGCAGCGCCGGAAGGCACTTTGGAATCTCTGATGGCGGAAGCTTCTGTCAGCAATTACAGGCTGATAGATGAAAATCATTTTATACTTGATAAGAGATATTATGATGAAAGGGGACAGGAGATTACAGATGTAGATACATTGGTAGAGCAGACAGAGTTTGTTCTCAAAAACAGTGACGGAAAAGAAATTCCCCTGACCTATGATAAAGAGACAAACAAATACTCTGTAACAGATCTTTTGGAAGGTGTGTATACATTAACAGAAGTGAAGACGCCAAAAGGCTTTATTATGGCATCCCAGATTATGGTCAGTGTAGATGCCGATGCCAAGCTGCATATTTCTTATACGGGTACAGCGGCAGACTGCCGTATTGAAGGAAACAACTCGCTGGACGGCCTGGTAACCTTAATTAACAGGGAGGAACCAAAGCCTGAAGATCCGGAGGAAGGAAGGAAACCGGAAGACCCTACAAAACCTAATGATCCTACGAATCCGACAGCGCCGGGACACTCTCCTGCACCGCCACAGCCTGCTATACCGACTTCGGCAGTGAAGACTGGTGATGATACGCCCTTAAAAGCAATGATGGCAACAGCGTTATTAACCTTGATTTTAGGAGTTGGATGTATCGGGCTTTATCTCAGAAGGAGAAGAAACGGTTAGAGAAATGTTGTTGAAAACAGCAGATGAAAAATAGCAAAACTGCCTCTTTAAGTTTAGAAAGCTTAGAGAGGCAGTTTTTATCTGGCTTTTTCCTTGTCAACATGGTCAAGGTGTGCTATTCTTTATCTTAACAAAATAACCTGATTTTCTCATCGGGTTTTCATTTCTATATATTTCACGGCAGATATCGATGTTGCCGTAAATATCATTACAAATCAATTCTATATTTTCAAAAGAAAGGACACATCTATGAAACAAATCACTTCTTTACCACACTTGGGTTCCCAGGCGAGGGACTCAAAAACTATGGATTCTAAAGCCATAATCTTTAAAACCATGGATTTTCACTCGGCAACTGGCAAACTGGAGTATACTCTGACCAATGACTTTCTTTTTAAATCACTTTTGCAGAAGAACAAAAAGGTTCTGAAAGCGTTGGTGGCTTCTTTGATGCACCTGAAAATAGAGGAAATCACTTCTATTGAAATTACCAATCCCATTGAGTTGGGAGGTTCTGTAAAGGACAAGACATTTGAACTGGATATACGCCTTATACTGAATGGTCATACAATCATAAATCTGGAAATGCAGGTTTTAAATAAGGGATTCTGGCCGGAGCGTTCCATTGGCTATCTTGCCAGAAACTTCGACCATTTAGAACGGGGAGAAGATTACAGCCACACCAAAACGGTAATCCATATCGGTTTTCTGGATTTTGACCTGCCGGATATTCCGCCGGAATTCTATGGTACATATAAATTGTTGAATGTTAAAAATAATGCGAAATATAGTGACAAATTTACCCTGTCTGTGGTAAACTTAAAACATATAGATATGGCAACCGAAGAAGATAAAAAGTATCACATTGATAAATGGGTGGCGCTTTTCAAAGCCACCACATGGGAGGAAATAAAAATGATTGCAGGAAAAGACGAATATTTAAACGAAGCTTCATCAGAGCTTTTTAAACGCCTGTCTGATTTGGCGGTACGGGAAGAATACGATGCCAGGGAACGGTACTATAGGGACCAAGAGCGTTTAAGGCGGTTGGAGCAGGAGACAGTGGAAAAGGATAAAGCAATAGATACATTAAACAGTGAAATTCAAAAGCTGCGGGAGTTGTTGGCTCAGAACCATATTTCTGTTTAACTCATGGTATGAGATTGTTCGGGGAAAGAGTGTAGGTATTTATACAGACGCTTTTTCCCCTTTATACTAAGTCTTTGCGTTTTTGCGGTAATCCCTGGGCGTGCAACCCATGGCTTCCTGAAAGGCTTTGCCAAAGTAGCTGGCGGAACTAAAACCACAGTTTTCACTGATGCTTATAATGCTGTCGTCAGTTGTAAGGAGCATTTCCGCAGCTGTACGGATGCGGTATTCGTTTAAGTAGCTGATAGGAGATGCTTTGATGCAGTGTTGAAAGCATCTGGTACATTCCCGATTGCTGATATTGGCTGAAATGGCGATGTCGGTAAGGGTTATTTTTTCCATATAATGGTCATAAATATACTGCATCATGATCTTGATACGATCCATATCAACAGTGTTTTTAAGAGAATCATGAGTCCTTAATTCTTCTGTCTCTTTTAAAAGAATGCACCACAGCCGACACAATTCCGCCCTTATTTCAAATTCATAGCCAAAGGATTCGTTTTCGGACAGTTCAGCAGCCCTTAATAATTTTTCAATCATGCGGATATTTTCATAGGTATCGGGATGGATTACGTAAAACGGCAAATCCCGGCTGACTGTAACGGGAGAAATATATTTCTGCTCAAAGATACTTCCGCTCATACCTGACAGAAACTGCGGAGAAAAAATGTGGGAATAATATTTAATATGTTCTGCCTTATTTCCGGCAGAAACATCGTGTATGATACCGGAATTAATGAAAAGGGCATCCCCTTGTTTTAGGAGAATGACAGATTCGGCAACCCGTATAACCACTTCGCCTTTTATGACATAATTAAATTCAAAGGAGGGATGCCAATGCCAGGGAACGTTCTTATCAATTCGTTTGTCTAATTCCGTATAAATGCACATATAAGGAAACTCTATGGATTTCATGGGAAGAATTTCTTTGTTGGTTTGGTCGATAGGAAAAGATGCGGAAAAAAGCATAGGAAAACCTCCTGGTCGTTTTGTTTTAGTTTATGGCTGGATTTTACTATTTTCAGAAAAAAACATTAAGAGCTGATTCTCTAAAAAAGAGCCAAAATATCACAAATATGAAGGTGATTATAATCAATTATACAAAAAATGAGTCCATGACACAAGACCGTATATTTATATTTTAAGGCTTAAACAGTATTTTTTTAAGGCCCTGACTCCCATATAATATAAATAAATAGAAACCTGAAAACATTTATATAAATAAACGGGAGGTAGAGAGTATGAAAGTATATAATATCAGAGACAGTAAAAGCTTTTTTGAGCATTTGGCAGGATGTCAAGGCACTGTAGAATTGGTTAATGAAGAGGGAATACATCTGACGGTTATTCGTGGAAAAGAGAGTGCGGAGTTATTGCCTATGACTTATGTGGATGGAGAAATCAAGCAGATGGAACTGGCTTTTGAAAGGCGGGAGGACTGCCATTACATGATGTCCTATCTCATTAATCTGGGAGAATGCACGGCATAAAAATAAATGAGTTACGGGAATTACCGGCTCAGAAATATATTTTTGTTTAATCTATAGTATGAGATTGTTCGGGGAAAGAGTGTAGGTATTTATACAGACGCTTTTTCCCCGAAATTTATATTAAAAAAATAAAAGAGAAATGCAGTTTAACCTTGTAGAATATGCCAAAAGGTTGTAAAATTGTGAATGATTATGAGAAAGAGGAAGGTAAGAACATGGCTTTAAATAAGAAACCGGTAACCGGCATGAAGGACATACTGCCTGCGGAAATGCAGATACGGGATTATGTCATGAATGTGATTAAGGAAAATTACAGAAAATTTGGTTTTACTCCTATTGAAACTCCCTGTGTGGAGACCATTGGTAATCTTTGCAGCAAGCAGGGCGGGGAAAACGAAAAACTGATTTTTAAGATTATGAAAAGAGGGGACAAGCTGAACCTGTCCGAAGCTAAGGAGGAGGCAGACCTTGCGGACGGCGGTCTGCGGTATGATCTGACCCTGCCTTTGGCAAGATATTATGCCAATAACGGAGCAAACCTGCCTGCGCCTTTTAAGGCTTTGCAGATGGGTAACGTATGGCGTGCGGACAA
>CAZZHJ010000041.1:11846-12690 GCA_964653815.1 uncultured Lachnospiraceae bacterium | reverse complement strand
TCCAGACTTCCCATTACCGCAATCCCACCGCCTGCAGCTCTCTGAAATGTTCCAAAAGGATACTTCTCCCGATCAAAGGTTTTAATAATTGTAATCAATGTATACGATTTTTTTAATTCTGTCAAGTACTTTATGCTTTTACCAAACCGATATCTCATGGGTTACCAGGTATTTTCCGCCCTGCAGCCGCTCCGCCTGAACGCTCATACTGCAGGTAGTCGCATTCAGGGCATTCATGGCATTTTCCAGATATCCCTGTTCGTAGACCTTTGTCTGGTAACTCTGATACCATTCATCCAACATATCTTCTCCATCCAGTACACTATAAAAGGTATAATCCCCCTTTCCCTTTTGGACAATCTGGTTATAGCAATTGTCATAATATGCCTGCATATTGTTAAAGACCCTGTCTTCCCCTATGCCGGTCTCTGCAAGAGTCCTTAAACTGCTTTCCGATGAATCTGGCTCTAGATTACGATATGCCTGCCCGTTACAGGTGGGAAGATTAACCGACATATCCTGGCGCACATGACTGTCTTTATAATCCGCATCCGTTTTGTTAAAGAAATCATAACTTCCCTCGGCAGCATCATCCCAGGTAACATCCACATTATAATATCCGTCATCCAGCGCAACAATATTCCATGCATGACTTTCATCTGCATAACCGGTACAATAGTAACAGGGAATCCCTAGCTGCTGTAGCAGATATTGGAAAGCCCTTGCATATCCGGCGCACACTGCTTCACCATTGACCATAGCGCTATAAGCACTTTGATTCATTTCCGCCGATACATTATAGGAAATCTGTTCCATCAGTATATCGTGAACAAATTTCTCTTTT
>CAZZHJ010000041.1:0-11836 GCA_964653815.1 uncultured Lachnospiraceae bacterium | reverse complement strand
TTCTCTTTTTCATAATCGTTGGGCAGATTTTTCGCTCCCGCAATAATGCGTTCAGCATTTTTATCAAAATTCGCTTTTTCACTGTCTAGATTTTGTGCTGTACGGTTAAACTGCAAATCTATTTCAACGCATCTGTTATTTTCGGTATATTTGCAGGTATATGCCGTATCCAGCCAAAAAAGCTCCGGATGGTCATTATATACAGCATAAAAGACATTCTTTAGTTGTTCCGGGCTAACTGATTCTATAGGTGTAAATGTGGAATGTCCTGCCCCGGCATTAGCATAAATCTGCCGATAAATATTTTTTTCCTTATTATTCAGCATGGCATAATAAGGATAATAATCAGCATCAAAGGTCAGCCCGTCTCCTGTATCTCCGTTACCGAGACGACTTTGCAGCTGCCTCGCCGCCTCTTCATCAATCTGCTCTTCTTCATCCTGTATTTCCTGATAACCGTTTCTTCCTGAAATAGTTTGGGATACGGTTTCCGAGTCCTCTGGGAGCATGGGCATATCCAGAATTCTATCTTCTGCCGCTTCCCCATCCTCCTTAATATCTGCTGTAATTTGGCTTTCTTCGGTAACAGCCTGATTTGGTTTGCCATATAAAAGTGCAGCAATATTTTCCGCCAATTCCGGTCTGTGATCACAGATTACAATAAATACACAAAAAAGTATCTGTATTCCTGCCAGAAAATATAATATTTTTTTTAAAATCTTCATACTCTGCTTTCCGTTTTTGTCCGTTCCTAACGTATAAAATTGGTTAATACCTTATCGTTATCCGGATGTTCTAATCCGTTTTCTCTGCCCAGCTTGATGCATTTCAACATCCATGCCATATTTTTTCCAATATTATACATGGTCATAAGACCTTCCTTATCCTCCAAAACATCTTCCGGTTGGCTTCCGTACACATGATTCCAATAGGTAGAAGATACAACCGGCATAGAGCAAATGGTAAAGTATTTGTTGATCACATCAAAAGAAGCTGTGGTTCCTGCCCGTCTTGCACTGAGTACCGCTGCTGCAGGCTTAAAGGAAAAGTATCTGCCGCCGGAATAAAAGGCCCGGTCCATAAAGCTCAGAAGCCTTCCACTGGGATGGGCATAATAGACAGGTGAGCCAAACACAAAACCGTCCGCATCTTTCGCCTTTTCCACAAATTCATTTACCGAATCGTTAAATACGCAGTGGCCAGTCTCCCTGCACTTACCACAGGCAATACAATCCGGCAAACCTTCATTGCCGATAAAAATCATTTCTGTTTCAATTCCTTCTTCATTCAACGCCCTAGCCACCTCAGTTAATGCGACATTTGTGCAGCCGTTGCTCCGGGAACTGCCATTGACTAATAATACTTTCATGATAAAATACCTCCCCTGGATTTTTATTCTACACTATAATTGTATCAAGTAATTGCAAGAATTGGTTAATAACTTATAAGAAATTTCTTAATTTTTTATAAACAGAGGCAGGTAGAAACATATAATAAATAAAAATTATTTTGGATTATGCTAATAAAAGCATTTTAACACTGTGTCGTGTTAAACAAGGGTAACTAAATATGACAGGCGAAGATTTATTACAAAAATTGCTTGAAACCTTCCAAAGCAGCTATGATATAGAACAGCCTTACGATATCAACGGGGATATTTATGATGCATATGCCGGATTTTATGCCTCCAGTGCAAAGTATGTCCTTATTAAAAAGGCTGAATTGTGGAGAGCAAATTGTTTTGAGCATGTTTTTTTTCGCTGCACTAAGAATGAAGTTGCAGCGGAAACCATACATATGTTTAAAGAGCAGATAAAAGAATATATCGAACCGAAGCTTGTCCGGCAGGGAAAAAGATGGCCGGAAGAGAATCATATGTATACCTATATGACTGCCATTTATATTTGCAAAGGCGGCGTATCCAAAGAGGCAGAAAAACTGATCCGCTCTTTCCGTTATCTAAAGAATTATAAACTGACAATCAGGGGATACAGCGAGGCGCGTATTCTGGTATTTGACCTGCAAAACGGCAGGGTCTTCGGCAACCGGGCCGCAAAAGCGCTTGTCAAGGGCTATAAAAAGCTCTTAACATAATAAATTTAAACAACCTAAGGAGGAAGGAGTTTATGAATGGTGTATTAGTATTGGTAATCGGTATTGCAATCCTTGTGGGCGCATACCTTACCTATGGTAAATGGCTTGCAAAGCAATGGGGAGTTGACCCCTCAAATGAAACACCATCACACACACAAGAAGATGGAGTGGACTATGTACCCGCAAAAGCACCCGTGCTGATGGGACATCATTTCTCTTCTATCGCAGGAGCCGGACCGATTAACGGACCGATTCAGGCAGCAGTATTCGGATGGGTTCCAGTACTTTTATGGATACTGGTCGGAGGTATTTTCTTCGGTGCAGTACATGATTTTGGTGCTTTATTTGCATCTATCCGTCACAAAGGACAGTCTATCGGCGAGGTTATTGCCGCTACTATGGGATCAAGGGCAAAGAAGTTATTTATTATTTTCTCTTACCTGACATTGATTCTTGTAGTTGCAGCATTCGCATCCATTGTGGCAAACACATTTATGGCAACTTATACAGAAAGCGGAGCTGTTGATTATACAGCAAGTGCTGCAAATGCTACAACAGCAATGATTTCTCTTTTATTCATTCTCATTGCTATTGCATTCGGATTCCTCGTATACCGTCGGAATGCCGGTCTTGCAGTATCTACAATCATCGGTGTCGTTGCCATTGTAATTTGTATGGTAATCGGCCTTAACTGGCATCCTATTTATTTAAGCAACAAGGCATGGATGATCATTGTCGGCATTTATATTTTGGCTGCATCCGTAGCACCTGTATGGATTCTGCTTCAGCCTCGTGATTATCTGAGTTCATTCTTGCTTTATTTCATGATGGTAGTTGCAGTTGTAGGTATTATCGGCTGCGGACTGACAGGCGGGGCACAGATGGCTATTCCCGCATTCACAGGATTTAAAGATACAGTTGCTCCTACAGGCGCTTCTCTGGGATATATGTTCCCTGCATTATTTGTAACAATTGCCTGCGGCGCAATTTCCGGTTTCCATTCACTGGTTGGTTCCGGTACTACATCAAAACAGCTGGATAATGAAAAAGATGCACAGCCTATCGCATATGGCGGTATGTTAATTGAATGTGCCCTTGCTATTATTTCATTATGTGCAGTAGGTTATATCTGGGCAAATTATGCATCCGGAGAAACCGTAACACCTACTGTCGTATTTGCTACAGGTATTTCCAAAATGCTCAGTGCTATTCCCGGTCTGGCTGCAACAGAGACCGTTGCTTATACCTTACTTGTATTGACAGTATCTGTTTTCTGTCTGACATCATTGGATACAGCAACAAGACTTGCCCGTTATATGTTCCAGGAATTCTGGCTTGAGCCCGGAGAGACCTACAAAGATGTTACCGGATACAAAAAGGTTCTTACCAATCCTTTTGTTGCCACACTGATTACCGTTGTACTTGGAATCGGTCTGGGACTTACAGGATATGCAAATATCTGGCCTTTATTCGGTGCAGCTAACCAGTTGCTTGCAGCTCTTGGTCTTCTTGCAGTTGCAACATGGCTTGGCAAAGCAGGAAGGAACAATAAAATGTTCCTGTTCCCCATGGCATTTATGCTGGTTGTTACCATTACATCCCTGTGCTTTACACTCAAGACAAACTTTGCAGGAATCGCAGCAGGCGGTGCAGGTGTGGCATGGTGCTATGTACGTGCAATTATCTCTGCTTTGTTAATTGTCCTTGCTATCATACTTGCTATTGACGGAGTTAAGACAATGGCATCCCAGGGCAAAGAAAAAGCCGGTGAGGCATAAAACACTAAAATAATTCTAACCGGATATTTATCCCTCTTCGTATATCATGTATGCGAAGGGGGATTTTTTATGGAAATACAAACCCTGTATATAGTAACTGTTCTTTCTTTTCCTTCATATTTTAGTTATATAGCAAATAAGGAGAATGATAAGAATTATGGCTATCGGTTATTTAATCATACAGGCCCGGACCGCCCACGAGGCTGTCCCTTTAAGCGGCGTGCAGATTAGAATTGTAAATCAAGAAGGACAAAGTGTCTATGACCTTACCACAGATGAAAGCGGCGAAACGGATACAATCCCCCTTGAGACATTAAGCAGGGATTTTTCACAAAATCAGTATTATGCCGGAACACCTTACTTAAGCTATGATGTATATGCCCGTGCGGCGGGCTTTAATTCTACACATGTTTCGGATATTCCCATTTTTGAAGGGGAAACGGCTGTTTTGCCCCTGACTCTTTTGCCTATGCTGGAAACCCAGAGAAGTCCCTTGCAGGCGGAAATCTCCGTCGGAAAGCCCGCTGTGGCAATGCGAGAGGCGAGACAGCAGGAAGGAACCACGGTGACAAATCCCCGCATACTACGTCAGGTAGTCATTCCCAATCCTATAACGGTGCATCTGGGAACTCCTTCATCTTCCGCTTCCAATGTCCAGGTATCTTTTCCCGATTATGTAAAAAATGTTGCCAGCAGCGAGATTTATCCTACCTGGCCCGATGCGGCGCTGCGGGCAAATATCTATGCAATTATTACATTTGCTTTAAACAGGGTCTATACAGAATGGTACAGGAGCCGGGGCTACAACTTTGACATTACCAACAGTACCGCCTATGACCAGTATTTTGTATACGGCCGCCCCATTTATGACTCCATCAGCAGAATCGTGGATGAAATATTTAATGAATATGTCCGCAGAAGCGGGCAGGAATCTCCTTATTTCACTTCCTTCTGCAATGGAACAACCGCTACCTGTGATGGTCTGTCCCAGTGGGGAACTGTAACACTGGCTGACCAGGGACTATCGCCTTTGCAGATTCTGCGTTCTTATTATCCTAAAGATATAGAAATTGCGGAAACAAACATTATTACCGGGGTTTTGTCATCCTATCCCGGCACAGCTTTAAGAGTGGGGAGCAGAGGGCTTAATGTACAGACCATACAGACTTATTTAAACAGAATCCGGAAAAATTATCCCGCTATTCCTGCCATAACCGACGAAGCGGGAATTTTTGGAAACAGTACAAAAGCCGCAGTAACCAAATTTCAAAGCATTTTCAATCTGGCTGCAGACGGCATTGTAGGAAAATCCACCTGGTACAAAATATCAAGCATTTACGCCGGAATAACCAGACTGGCGGAATTGGACAGTGAAGGCACTTCCCTGGGAATCGGAACGGTTCCTCCGGACAGCGTACTCCGTCAGGGCTCTACCGGACCGGATGTCATTACCCTTCAGTATCTTTTAAATGTAATCTCCGAATATTATCCCGGCATCCCCGCCCCTTCCCAAAACGGAAGCTTTGACAACAGCACGAAACAGTCCGTCATCGCTTTCCAGCAGATGTCAGGACTTGGCTCCGACGGCATTGTGGGTCCCCTTACATGGAACGCATTATATGGAACCTATCTGGGCATAGATCAGAATGTTCCTTCCCCTGACCCCGATCCTGGTACAAATATCATTGAATATGTTGTACGTTCGGGAGATACCCTGTGGCAAATTTCTAGGAAATATGGCACCACAGTGGATGCTATTAAACAACTTAACGGACTTACCAGCGACTTATTGAATATCGGACAGATATTAAAAATCCCTTCTTCACAGGTAAGCCCTTATTTTGAATACACGGTCCGTTCCGGGGACACCCTGTGGATGCTTTCCAGAAGATACGGCACTACAGTGGACGCTATTAAAACTTTAAACGGATTATCCAGCGATATACTGAACATAGGACAGATATTGAAAATTCCCACACAATAACATGACGACGCCGTCCTGAGGCATATATGCCATTCAGGACGGCAATTGGAGGTATCTGAAAAGGGTTGGGAGTCCCTTTCCAGTCGATATAATCTTTTATTTTTTCCGGTAATATGCTCTTTTTTCCTCGTACATACGACCATCTGCTTCTGCAAGGAGTTTATCCATGTTTTCCCTGCCATCAGCTCTCCATATGCATCCAAGAGCCATAACGGCTTCTGCTTCTCTCATCCGTTTTCTCAGATTTTCCACCCGATAATGCAGCTCTTTTTCCTTTATTCCCGCACAGAGAGCGAGAAATTCATCTCCGCCTATGCGGAACAGTCGATAATCTCCAAACTCTTTTTTCAGGCATTCTCCCGCCCGGATTAATAAAGCATCCCCGGCCTGATGCCCTTTCTGGTCATTTTCCCTTTTTAACCCCATGACATCGCAATACAAAATTCCGATGCTTTCATCGGGATTCATCCTTTCAATATAGGCATGCATGGCGCGGCGGTTTCCTAATTCTGTCAACTGGTCATGAAAGCTTAAATCTGCCAGATGTTTGACCAGATTTCTTCTCTTTATAAGGGAGCTGATAAAGTGTCCCATAATCTGAAGCATAGTTGAAATATGGTCCATACGCTCTTTGGGCGGGTTATCCACTCCGTAAAAACCAATGATTTTTTTATCATCCATAAGAGGACTGACCACCAAAGTCTGAATTTCCTGGGGCTTTAAAACTTCGTACATGGCCGGGTCGCTCTCCCGAATGCTCTCCAAATCTTTGATGATAACATTTTTCTGATTCCGGAACTTCTGATACCATATTTCCACTATTTCAAAAGGCAGATCCTGTAAATTTCCCTTCTGGGGTTTAACATCCCTGGCACACCACTCATAGGTATTGGAAAATCTGCCGTTTTCCATCTCTTCAAAAATATATACCCTGTCACTGGATAGCGACTGTCTCAGATATTCCAGTAAAATATCAATGGATTTTTCCGGCAGAGGCGCCGCCAGGGAAATCCGCAACCCTTCATTTATCATGGCCTCATTACTTGCAAATTCCTCATTATGTAAATTGGGGGCATCTAAATCTATAGCAATCTCAAAACGATAATATCTGCCGTCTTCTTCTACTATTGTATCTTTTATTGCCAATGTTTTGATTATAATACTTCCACTCCAGAAAATAACCGGGCTTTAATTGTTTATTATTACAGATGGCGCAGGGTGCAGAACAGCCTCCCAGAATCTCATAGCACTTCTTTTTCTTTATTTCTTGTAAAGAATTGATTCGATATACTTCCCGTGCACGGCTGTTCATATAGACCAGTTCATAGCTTTCCATATCCACAGCGCATACGATTTCATTCAAATGTTCGTAAAAATCCCAAAATTTTTTCATGTCTATCCTCATACTGTACTTTCATTTCGGTACATAGCCATAACAAACTAGCGTAATTATAGCACAAAAAAAATTAATTAGGGTTTAGGCGGAATGTATTGCATATTTTACGGTATCATTTGTCGAAAAGAAAAAGCTGAGCACCATGCTCAGCTTTTTTCTTTAAGTTAAGTATAAAATTTATGACATTATTAATTCAATTTCTGACTGCTCTTTCAGCAATTCTGCGGGAATATAGTTTCCTTCCATTTCCTTGCCATCTACAATAAGCTTCTTGCATCCCGATTCTGCATGTCCCGGGTTCTTGACTACAATATGCAGATGTTTTCCTCTAAAATCTTTTTCAATTTCAAAGGAATCCCATTCCTTGGGGATAGAGGGAGAAATTCTAAGCCCGTTAAAGTCAGGGCGCATACCCAGTATTCCTTCCACACAGCCTACCATAACCGTAGATGCTGTTCCCGTAAGCCAATGTACATGGGAGCGTCCAAAATGAGGGCTGTGCTTTCCTTCCGTAAACTGTCCGTAGCAATAGGGCTCCAGTTTGCGGATTTCCGCCCTGTCGTTCTGGGCTGCGGGAGCATTTTCCATGAAATAGGTAAAAGCTCTTTCTCCATGTCCGCGCAATGCCTCTGCAAGAATGATCCAGCCCTGTGACTGTGAGAAAATACCTGAATTTTCCTTGGCGCCCGCATTGTAAATGACTGCAAGTGCACCATCGAAGGAATGTTCATGATAAGGCGGATCCATTAAAATTGCTCCGTATTCCGTATTCAGCCTCTCATATACCATGTCTAAGGCCTTATCTGCCTGCTCATCTGTGGCAAATCCGCTGATAACTGCCCAGCTCTGGGGATTTAACCACATATTTGCTTCGGGGTCCGTGCGCTGTCCTATAACTTCGCCTTTTTCCGTAAATCCACGGATAAATCTGTCTTCGTTCCAACACAATTCCTGTATGATTTTTCCAAGCTCTTCCTGTTTTTCATTCAGATAATTGATATAATCCTTATCTTCTTTATATTCCGCAAACTGCTTCAGGATTGACATAGCATAATAGAACTGCAATGCTACAAAAGAGGATTCTCCTTCTTTGCCAAGCCTTAAGCAGTCATTCCAGTCCGCATACAGTCCGGCAGGCATACCATGAGGTCCTAAATGGTTCATGGAAAAATCAATGGCGCGTTTCAGATGTTCATATACCGTGCCCTCATCCTTATTGGCAAAGGGGATAACCTCGTCAACAAAGGAAAGATTCCCGGATTCGGAAATATATTTATAAACAGTGGGAAACAGCCATAAAGCATCATCAGCCCGGTATGCGGGATGTCCGGTTTCCTTTACATAGGAAGCGTCGTCCGGTGTATCTTCATGCCCTGCATTGTGAGTAAATTTAACAAGGGGCAGACCGCCTCCGTTATCCACCTGGGCAGAAAGCATAAAGCGAATCTTCTCTACTGCCATCTCCGGCGCCAGATGAATGACTCCCTGAATGTCCTGTACAGTATCGCGATATCCGTATCCATTACGGAGGCCACAGTAAATAAAGGAAGCCGCACGAGACCAGATAAAGGTCATAAAACAGTTATAAGCATTCCATGTATTAATCATGGAGTTAAATTCCGGGCTGGGGGTTTTAACCTGGAAATGAGAAAGTTTCCCATGCCAATAAGTAATCAGTTCCTCCAAATCTTTTGCACAGGCTTCTTCGGGATTCTGATATTGCTTCAGAATACTTTCAGCCTCCGCATCATATTTCATACCCAGAACAAATGCTATACTTTTTGACTCTCCCGGTGCCAGTGTAATCTGAGTGGATAAAGCACCGCATGCGTTTTCATTGTAATTGAGCTCCCCGCCCAGGTCCCCCTGAGCTACGCCAACAGGATTACCATAGCCGTGGTAACGTCCAAGGAATTTTTCCCTGTCTCCGCAGTACGAGGAAATTTCTGCTCCTTCCAGACCGAAAAACCTTTCCGTAACCCTTTTTTCATCTACCTTTTCATCCTCCTGCAAACCGTCCAGATTACCATGAACCAACTGACAAATCCGGTTTCCGACAAAAACAGTTCTTGTAACGAACTGTGAATACTGCAGATTTACCTGATCGTTCTCATAATTGCTAACATTGGTAAATTCTGCATATCCTGTAACGGTCAGGCTTCTTGTAACCTTAGAAAGATTGGTCACTTTCAGATTCCAGACTTCATAAGACTTATCAAGAGGAACATAATATAAAGCTTCCGAATGAATATCGCTGTAATCTGCAATCATTTTGGTGTATGCCGTACCATGACGGCATACACTTTTATACTCTTCAATATCCTTTCCTACCGGCTGCCATGAAGCAGACCAGTAATCTTTACTTTCGTTATCACGAATATACATATAACGTCCTGGCTCATCAAAATTATTAAAAATGTAACGTAGGATTCTGCCATTGGCACCGGATTTCGCAAAGCTGTATCCGCCGGCATTATTAGAAATAATAGCGCCATACTCCGGAGAACCAAGATAATTAGCCCAAGGTGCCGGCGTATCCGGCCTTTCAATTACATATTCCCGTTTTGTGTCGTCAAAGTATCCAAATCTCATTCCTAATCTCCTTTAAACCATAGATGTTAAAAAATCCGTTTACCAGTACATTATACATCTATTTCTCAATCTTTTCCAGACTGATATTATCAATGCAAATACGATGCTTCTGGTCAATCTTCGTTCCGTCAACAGCTCCCATGGAAATGCTCAGCACAGACTTAAGGTCAGTGTCAGCCTCCATCTGGAATTCAATAGTATAGGTCTGGTAGTCCTTTCCGAGTTTTACAACTTCTTCCCCTGAATAAGGCGTCCAGTCATCATCTTCTGTTCCATCTCTTTGAATGGCAAACATAAGCTTTCTGTCCATATCTGACTTTGCATCCAGAGAAAGTCTGTACCACTGTCCATTCTCCAATTCAATATTATTCTGCTTCAGCTGAATCTTCCATGCTGCATCTCCCGTATTGCTGATGGTAAAGTCTGCCGCATTGTCTTCATTCAGGCTGTCTACCACATGCTCAACGTCAGAAGCAGTGTATGCATAAACCTCATAGCCTGCAAATCCCGCATTGAAGCTTCCGTTCTTAATCAGACTGTCCTCTTCAACACGGACATCGTCCACATAGAAAGTGCCCGGCTGGCTGAATTCAAATGCGATACCTTTATCTTTTGCCGTACCGACATTGAGTTTCTCGCCAAAGGTCTGTTCCCCTCCTGTCAGGTCTACGTCAAACTCCTGCCCTACTACAGTTACTTTGATCTGCTTTCCGGATTCTCCTTCTACAAGGAAGCTTAAAGCATAATTGCCTTCTGTCAATGTAAGTCCTTCCTGAGAAACGATTACAGGATTTTCCTCTGTAGTTCCTTCCGGAACGGTTACCTTTAATTTTCTTATATTATTTTCATTGGTTACAGTAACTTCTGCACCTTCTCCGGCTGTTACATCCCAAAATCCCAAACGGCCTTTACCTTCCTGGAAGCTTCCGTTATAGACATAGTTTCCGTCTGCCAGAACAGTATTTCCTTCATCGCTCAAATCTACCTCATTGGTCTTAACAACGGATACATTGCTGATATGAATGCCTGCCGTTGAACCGTTATTACCCATGTTATATTCCAAACGGCCTTGGGGATCGTCATTACCTGTCATGGTAAATTCATATGTATAGGTCTGTTTTGTAGTTGTCATCTCTAACTTTGTATCATCAAGATAGCGGATCCAGTCACGGGTCGGTGCTGTTACAGCGACTTTCATAACTCTATCTTCATCTGCATAAGCATCAAAGGTAACAAGATAGGTGGCTCCTTTTTTCAGAGGAACATCGGGCTGTACCAGCTGTACACCGTAGTCCACACTTCCTGCTGCCGTTGAATCAATGAAAATTTCATTGTCCTTGATTTCGGCAGTTGCTGCTCCTCCCTGAGCAGTCAGGAATATCCAGTTCTCATCATCCGTTAGGTCTTCAGCATCTGCAAAATCGCCGTTAATTATATAATTTCCGTTTTCATCCGGTTCCCGGAAGGCAACCTCTTCCTCCTCTTTTTCCACGTTTTCATCATAGCTGTCTCTCTGATATACTCTTACATAATCAATTCTGTATTCCGCATTCTCGATATCTGTGGTTTCATCGGGATTTCCTACCCAGCTTCCGCCAACGGCCAGATTCAAAATAATATAAAAGGGTCCAAGTCACCGCCCCCAAAGACTTCTACGAATTGGAGATAGAAAACTCCAGTCCCGCCAACAAAGGAATTATGATGGGCAAGCGCAGCATTGAACAGTTTAAGAAGGACTACGATCTGGTGTTGGTCGTGATCAATATGAAAGGCTACGCCCAGCAGAACAACGTCCGGGTCTGTTATTCTGTCGGCCACAGCTTTGAGATCCCCTGGTATGAACACGAGGTGCCCACGGTGGCGGTGTCCCTGGCCTACACCAACCATCTCATCGATCTTCCTATGATGAAGACCTTTGTCAATGCCTACTGCCCCACGCGGGAATACATCCATGCCCTGGTGGAGAAGCTCACCGGCAAGAGTGAGTTCAAG
>CAZZHJ010000040.1:0-12706 GCA_964653815.1 uncultured Lachnospiraceae bacterium | reverse complement strand
TCAAAAGCCCTGACACAGTAATCTGCTCTCCGAAAAAATGATTGGTAATGGCTGTCACCTGCAGCTTAAGACCGGGAAACCATTCCATAATCTGCTCCGCCATTTCTTTAACCGTAGGATATGCCAGTTTTCCTGTCACAAGGGTCATATGCCCGCTTCTGCTTTGATCCGGCTTTCCTCCGATTTTTTCTATTTCCTCGCCCAGAGCCTCTGCAAATTCTGTTTTTAAAAGGGTAAGCATCCCCACACCGTTTTCCAGCTGTAAGTAACCGTCATACTTTTCCTCAGACGGCAGGGGTTCATCCGCCAACAGATACCATTCATCACTGGCATGGATAAAGTGCGTCCCGTATTTTCCATACATATAATCCTGCCACCTGTGAATAATCTTAAGTACTTCCTTCGCATCCTCTTTTTCATAAGACTCCAGGGGATACAATCCTTCCCTGAACTTTGAAAGTCCCACGGGAACCACGGACACGCTTTCCAGATAAGGATGGTACTTCGTCAGTTCCCCGATGCTGAAATCCAGTTCTTCCCCATCGTTAATGCCTTTGCACAAAACAATCTGTCCGTTCATCACGATGCCCGCTTCATAAAAAGCATCCACCTTCTTTAAGGCGTCCCCTGCAAAGCGGTTGTTTAACATCATACAGCGAAGCTCTTTGTTCATGGTCTGGAAAGAAATATTGATAGGCTCCAAATGATATTTGATGATTCTGTCTACATCATGCTCCGACATATTGGTCAGCGTTACGTAATTTCCCTGTAAAAAAGACAGTCTGGAATCATCGTCTTTAAAATAAAGGGTATCCCGCATTCCTTTCGGCATCTGGTCGATAAAGCAAAAAATACATTTATTATGGCAGGAACGATATTCGTCCATAAGTCCGTTTTCAAACTCAATGCCCAAATCCTCCTGCTCATCCTTGTCAATTTCCAAAAGCCATTCTTCACCGTCCGGCTTTCTCACCAGCACTTCTATATATTCATCCTGTATGAAATACTGATAATCAAATATATCCTCAATATCCTCTCCGTTTATCTGCAAGATTATGTCTCCCGGCGCAATCTCCAGTTCCCCTGCAATGCTTTCCGGTTCTACTTTCTTCACAATGTGTTCTACCTTTTTCATAGCCGCTCCTTCCTATTCATTCTACTAGAAATTCCTTGACGTGTCACTAGCAGAATGATAAATTAAGTGAGGAAGAAGTTATTGCTTGCCGGTAGGAATCCGGCAGATACGGAGGATAGAATGCCCAATTTATCAGTACTTGAAAACGCTATGCCGGTTGCACCCTTAAAGATTATTGCAACGGAAAGCTGTACCTCTTTTGCCGAAAAAGTAAATGATTATCTGGTGGATTTTCGCGCCAATGTACATAACGAATTAAAGGAAGACCCTGCTTTTCGGGGATATTCCGAGACAAATTATCTTGTTGACTCTGTCTGTCCCCGATTCGGAACAGGCGAGGGAAAAGCTATTTTAAACGAATCCATCCGCGGGAAGGATTTATTCATTATGGTGGATGTCTGCAACCACAGCCTGACTTACACCGTAAACGGCTATGAAAATCATAAATCTCCTGATGACCATTATCAGGATTTAAAGCGTCTTATTGCAGCCTGCAACGGAAAGGCACACCGCATTACGGTTATTATGCCCTTCCTTTATGAAGGACGTCAGCATAAAAGAACAACCAGGGAATCTTTAGACTGTGCATATGCATTAAAGGAATTGAGCCAGATGGGAGTCAGCAATTTCATTACCTTTGACGCCCACGATCCCAGAGTACAGAATGCGACTCCGCTCTGCGGTTTCGACAACTTTACTCCTCCTTATCAGTTTATCCGTTCTTTACTCCATTTTGAAAAGGATTTGATAATAGATAAAGATCATACAATTGTTATCAGCCCGGATGAAGGCGCCCTTGACCGTGCCGTTTATTTCTCTTCTGTCCTGGGCGTGGATACCGGTATGTTTTATAAACGCCGGGATTATTCCAAAATTGTTAATGGCAAGAATCCCATTGTCGCCCATGAATTTCTGGGAGACAATATAGAAGGCAGGGATGTAATCATTATTGATGACATGATCGCTTCCGGCGGCAGCATGATTGATACGGCAAGGCAGTTAAAGCAAATGGGCGCTAAAAGAGTCTTTATCTGTTGTACATTTGGTCTGTTTACAGAAGGACTGAGGGCTTTTGATGCGGCTTTTGAAAAAGGATATTTTAACCGGGTGGTTGTTACCAATTTGACTTATCTTCCGCCTGAGATTAGGGAGCGTCCTTATTTTGTGGAAGCTGATATGAGTAAATTTACTGCAAGTATTATTGATTTTATGAATCACGATTTGTCTATGGGGAATGTTTTGACGCCTACTTATAAAATTCAGGAATTGCTGGCGAATTATAATGAGAGGGATTTTGAGGATTTGTAGGAATACGCAATAGTAATCTGAATAAAAAGAAAAGCAGAAATGGAGTTTATATTTTCATTTCTGCTTTTTTCTATTCAGATTGCAATTGCGGCTTCTCGGCTGGCGGAGGTTTTAGATGATATGACCAAACGCTACACCAGCCATTGGATAGATTATAAAACGGATGCCTGGTTGGGTATTATTTTTTATAAAAGGCTTCTATGGCTTCTCCTATGAAGAGCGCTGTGCCTTGACCGTGGATTTGGTCAAATGCTTTTTGGACGGATGCGTCGGTTTTGTATAGGTGGGCCATTTCCAGCATTAAGGGGGTGGCATCTTTTAATTGGTATAGCTGCTTTGTTATAAAGTCTAATTCTCCTACGATTTCTTTTACTTCAAAGGTAGTGATGTCGCAAGCTTTTTTGGCTGCCAGTTTTCGTAGGATAGACTGCTGGCGGTTGGAGTAGGCTTCCATAATTTGGGGATTGGATGGGTTGGTGGCGGCTGCCATGGCGCTGTCTTTGTCGCCATACCACTCTACTATTTTGGCAAAATTTTTCTGGGCTTTCTCGCTTCCGGCACTTTCTTTAAAGTGCTTTTCAAAGGCTTCCATACTGCCGTGTTCTTTGATAAATATCTCTTTTTGCTGCTCTGTCATGTTTTGTTCCAGGGAACGGTACATTGTGTCAATGTCGTCTTTGCTAAAAACTTTAAAGTCCATTTTATTGTCTCCTTTCAAAATGTCGTCTATGCTGTTAATGATTCGCTCTAAGCGTTGCTTTCTTAGTAACAGCATTTCTCTTTGGCTTTTTAACAAACTGTTTCTGTCAAGTCCGGGATTTTCCATAATGGATTGAATTTCCTTTAAGGGAAGATCGAATTCCTTGAAATACAATATCTGCTGCAGCTTTTCCAGTGCTTTATCGTCATAAAGCCGGTATCCCGATTCACTAAAGGCAGTTGGTTTACATAATCCAATCTTGTCGTAATAGTGAAGGGCGCGCACGCTGATACCTGTCAGTTTTGATACATCAGTTACTGTTTTCATGAAAGTATACCTCCCGTCCTTGATAATCTCATCCTATTCCATAACGCAGCGTCAGGGTCAAGACATAAAATTTAAAAAAATTTTAATATTCTATTTATGTTCTGCTATTGCTTTTTTATAACAGAAAAGCGGCTTATCTATTTTAGATAGTGCCGCTTAAATATTCCACAATTTCATGTTTGTTTCTCTCGTTTTATACCAGCATTAAAAACGCTCCCAGATTTCCTCTCTTCCCCATGGACGCCCGATGGGAAAATAAATAGTCCGGATTACAGCAGGTGCAGATGTCCGTCACTTCTACGTGCTCCGGTAAAAGTCCTGCTTTTAATAAAGTCAGTTCACAGGCACGCCAGAGATTCAGCTGGTATTTCCCGTTTGGCTTCTCATAAAATAATTCGTCTGTGTAATCTTTGCCATACTTTTCTACAGAAAAGGTTTTTCGGATTTCTTCTATCACATCCCCGCTGACTTCATAGCAATCCTGACAGATAGAAGGGGCAACTGCTCCGTAAATATCCTCTGGTCTGCATCCGAATGTCTCCTGCATCTTTCTTACTGTTTTTGCTCCAATTTCCAAGACTGTGCCCTTCCATCCGGAATGGCATAAACCAATTACTTCTTTTACCGGGTCAACCAAATAAATGGGCACACAATCCGCATAAAAGGTGGAAAGCACCAGACCTTTTTCTTTTGTGACCAGACCGTCCACATTTTCGTAGGCTAAAGGCTTAGTCAGCCCACAGCCTGCGTCCTCTTTTGTCACAATGCGTATATTGTCTGTATGGGTCTGATGGGAAAGCACAAACTGCTCCATATCCGCACCCATAATGTCTGCGATTCTCCTGAAATTTTCCTTTACCTTTGCCTCTTCATCCCCTCTGGTAAAGCTTAAATTCATAGAAGCATAAATGCCTTCGCTGACACCGCCAAGCCTTGTGCTGAAAAGATGTCTGATACAGGAAATTTCATCAAGCTTTGGAAAAACAAGATAATCCACACCATTTTGCTGTTTTTGTATCATATTAGTATTATGTAAACCACTTTCTCTCTTTTTCCGAATGACTGGATACATAAGCTTCCTGCTCCTTATAGTTTTAACTATTTCACAAATTCAAATGCATTGGGAATCCAGCAGATTTCATCCTTACAGATTGCCACCACGTCAAACCTGCAGGGCGTTGACAGGGGAAGCTTATGGAAAGAAAGATAAAACAGTGCCATCCTGCTGATCTGTTTTTGCTTTTTATAAGTTACCGCTTCCTGCGGCAGTCCCGCCAAAGGGTCTTTCCGGTACTTGACTTCCACAAACACGAGGGTTCCCTTATCCCTTGCCACAATATCAATTTCCCCCTGCCTAACCCGGAAATTTCTTTCCAAAACCTGCAGTCCCTTTTCCTTCAAGTATTCACAGGCCTTTTCTTCAAAAAAGCTGCCGATTTCTCTGTCATTTTGTTTTTTCATTCAGGTCCTTTCTTCTCTCCAGACAGAACCCCTTAAATCCCTATAATCATGCATACAATTGCTAAAAGCAATATATGTACAGGGTAAAACAGATAGAAGAAATATTTTAACTTAAGTCCCCTTGATCCGTTATACTTGGCTGCCAGCGGAACGGTTGCAAAACAGGTAAATTCTATAGGCATACTGACAGTCAATGCCAGACATCCAAGGGCCATGGCTCCTGCATGGGATTTCTGATGCAAAAGATATATAAGGACAATGGTTATAACACCGATTGAAGCATAATCGGTTTTTAACAGTTCCACAATTACAGCTCCTGCCGCCGTTATGACAACAGTCCCCAGAATACATGGCACAAACCTTATTTTTCCCTGGATTTTTTTCCGACCCATGTGCAAAAAGCATCAATGCCCCAAACTGTCATAAATCCGAAAAACAGCGTAAAGAATACATTCTGATATGTGAATTCCAATACATGGCTCTGAAAGCCCAAGTCAAAAGGAATCTCAGAAATCAAAGCAAACATTGCCAGACGCATTCCGTACTTTACTTTACTCCTTGTATGATAATAGCCTTCTATCAACAAGAAACAGAAAAGTGGAAATCCTAACCGTCCAATCAGCCGCATAATCATATCTACGCCGTAAATAATCAACAAGTTCCTGTTTTCGGGCAAAAGAATCGTTTCCTGATTCAGTCTCAAAAAACCTGCTGATATTAAATACCGGTCAAAAATAATCGCTGCAAAATGGTCAATAAACATAGCGATAATCGCTACCAGTTTTAAAGTACTTCCGCTTAAACCTTTTTTCTTTGCCTGCACCGGCTCCCCATTGCCTGTATGCAGAACTGAATCTGTTGCCATATCTGTCTTCGTTCTATTCATGTCCATCGCTGTTCACGTCCTTTATTTTTTCTACTATTTTACACTCATATAAGCCTATTGACATTCCTTTTAAACAGTTTTTGTGGTCCACTTGCTGCAATCCCATACATCAGTTACCCAGTCCTCATAAAAATCCGGTTCATGACATACCATCAAAATGCTTCCGTGATACTCTGTTAATGCCCGCTTAAGCTCCGCCTTGGCATCCACATCCAGATGGTTGGTAGGCTCGTCTAAAAGCAGAATATTGGTCTCCCTGTTTATAATCTTGCAAAGCCTTACCTTTGCCTGCTCCCCACCGCTTAAAACCTTTACCTTGCTTTCGATATGCTTGGTGGTAAGGCCGCATTTCGCCAGGGCGCTTCTTACCTCATACTGGTTAAAGCCCGGAAATTCATTCCAGATTTCTTCCAGGCAGGTAGTATTCACATCCTGTCCTATTTCCTGTTCAAAATAACCGATTGCCAGATATTCTCCCAGCTGGGCAAAACCCGATAAGGGCTGTATCAGCCCCAGAATACTTTTTAACAAGGTAGTCTTTCCGATTCCGTTAGCTCCGATCAACGCAATCTTACTCTTCCGCTCCATGGATAAATTTAAAGGAACGGAAAGGGGTTCTTCATAACCGATAACCAAATCCTTTGTCTGAAATATGTATTTTCCGGGCGTCCTGGCCTCTTTGAAATAAAACTCCGGCTTGGGCTTCTCAGCCGCTAAGGTAATCACATCCATCTTATCCAGCTTCTTTTGTCTGGACATTGCCATATTCCTGGTAGATACCCTCGCCTTATTGCGGGCCACAAAATCCTTTAAATCGGCGATTTCCTTCTGCTGTCTGTTATAAGCCGCCTCTAACTGGGCTTTCTTCATTTCATAGACTTCCATGAATTTATCATAGTCCCCCACATACCTTGTGAGCTTCAACTGGTCCATATGATAAATCAGGTTAATGACGCTGTTTAAAAAAGGAATATCATGGGAAATGAGAATAAAGGCATTTTCATATTCCGTCAGATACCGTTTCAGCCATTCGATATGCTCTGCATCCAGATAATTGGTAGGCTCATCCAAAAGCAGGATATCCGGTTTTTCCAATAAAAGCTTTCCAAGAAGTACCTTGGTCCTCTGTCCGCCGCTTAAGTCTGTCACATCCCGGTCCAGTCCCAGCTCCAAAAGTCCAAGCGCCCTGGCAATCTCTTCCACCTTGCTGTCAATGAGATAGAAATCATGGTAGGTAAGCAGGTCCGTAATGGTTCCTACCTCTTCCATGTATTCCGCCAGCTGCGCCTCATCGGCATCCGCCATAAATTCATACATTTCATTCATTTTGGCTTCCAGCTCAAACAAAAAAGAAAATGCCGATGCAAGTACATCACGCACGGTCATTCCCTTCTCCAAAACCGTATGCTGGTCTAAATATCCCACTCTCACATGCTTTGCCCACTCCACTTTTCCCTCATCGGGCTGCAGCTTTCCTGTGATAATATTCATAAAGGTGGATTTACCTTCCCCGTTGGCTCCAACCAGTCCGATATGCTCTCCCTTCAATAAGCGGAAGGACACGTCCTCAAAAATCGCCCTGTCCCCGAAACCGTGGGTCAAATGCTCCACATTTAAAATGCTCATGATTTTTTATCTCCCATTTTTGCCTTGATTTTATCCATCTGGTCTACAAACACCAGAATTTCCGCCACTACTTCATAGAGCTCCGGCGGAATCATATCGCCGATTTCCAGCTTGGACAAAGTGTCCGCCAGCTTATCATCCCTGTGGACAGGTACATCCACTTCCTTTGCCTTTTCAATGATTTTTTCCGCTAAAAGACCCGTACCGGATGCAATGACCCTGGGCGCGCCATCTTCCGAAGGGTCGTAGCCAAGGGCAATCGCCTGTTTCAGCTTTCTTTTCTTTTCTTCCATAACAAGCCCTCCTACGCTCTCGCATCAAAGGAATACTGTGCAATGGGCATTGTGTTCTGCCCCATCTGTTTCTGCATTTCTTCCAGCACAGATACATCCTCATCATGGATTTCTACGGTCGGGCGCAGAGTATAACCACGCTTTTGCAGTCTCTCATTCAGAATATCTATATTGGCTTCTATCAAATCCAGTATAGAATCATCCCGTACCTTGAAGTTTGTGCTAACCCTCTGCTTTTCCATGGCAACATATACATCCACACTGCCCAGATGGTCCATATCCAGATGCAGAAAGGCGCTGACACTGCCGTTCTTATCGGCAAGGTTCTTTTTATTGGTATATACATACAAATCCCCGTTGGCATTCTGATTGCTCAGTTTCAAAGGAACCTGTATATACGTAAAAGTCTGGTTCAGCTGATTCATAAAATCAATATTCTGTGATAAACGGTTTACATTCTGATAAAGGCCGCTGTCTTTTCCCAGAACGGATGATGTCATATCCGCCATTTTTCCCGCCTGGTTCTTTAACTGCTCATAAAAAGCCTCCACTTTTTCTTTATCCGCCACATCCTTCGGCTCTAAAAGCCAGTTCTTTTCCAAGGCATTCTGTAACAGCTTTCCCATTGCAGGATTTGTCAAAAGCTCCTTCCAGTTATCCGTATTATCTTTAAATACCAATGCGGTCTCTCCCTGTACCGCTCCTTTTCCCTGCATAAAATCATTGATAAGACGCAAGGCATCCTTTGCCGGAACCTCTCCCTTTGCCACCGCTTCGGTAAGCTCTTTTCCTGCTCCGGCATTTTTCAGTACATCGGACAAAGTCTGTAATTCTTTATCGGATAACAGCTGTGAAATGGTCTGCCCATCGGAATTTGAATCAGCCGCTTCCACACTGCCTGCTTCCGGCTGCAAAGTCCCGGCATCACCGTTTACCGTTCCCTGCCCGCCCGGCTGCATGCCCTCCGTCACAGCTTCAGCTTCAGCTTCCGCTTCCACCTCCGCACTGCCTGCTTGAAGCAAATCTATGATTCCGTCAAAAAGCTTTATCATATTTTCTGTATTTCCGCCGTCCATGGTCTGAAATACCTGCTGCAGGTTATCTGCAATCTCCGCAATACTGCCGGAAAGCTGATGCTTCATATTATCATATATCTCAAGCTGGGAAGCATTCAATTCATTGACCGCCAGATTCATCTGTGCCAGCCGCACCGCCGCCCCTGCATCAACCTGGGGATTATCCACAATCTGCTTATACATGGCAAGAAGGGAATCTTTATCAATGCTCATGCCCTGTTCCATCATAGCCCCGACCATTTCCCCTGTCTGGGCATTTACCGGAAGACCTGCCGCATGCAGGGCGCTTTCCGCATTAAGCTCCGTACCCAGATTCGTAAAAAGGGGACTCAACGTCATTTGATTGTTATGATTGGAATTCACAACGAAAGTCACCTGGCTTCCTTCCACCAGCGAAATTCCGCCTTTCAGGCTGGCAGAAAGCATAGTGGAATCCGCAAGCCGGATTGTTACCGTACCGTCTTCCGCCGTAACTACCTGCCCTGTCAGACTGCTTCCCGGCGGAAAGTTTGCAAGAACCTTCCCTCCTGCATTCCCGCTCTGGTTAGCACCAGATAACTGTTGTCCCGATACAGGCGCACGGCCATCTACGCCCGTATTGCGGGCGCCTGCACCTGTTACTCTATTCTGATTTGAAAATAAATCGGATATTTGAAAACTCATATGCAATCCTCATAATTAAAAGCCTTAAATTAAACCGGCACAAAATGTCCGATAAATGTTTTTCTATGGATTTCACAGGGTCCCAGACGCTTCAACGCCGCAATGTGTTCCCCGCTTCCATATCCTTTATTGGATGCAAAACCGTATCCCGGATACTTTGTATCCATCTCTTCCATAAAACGGTCCCTTGTCACTTTCGCAATAACGCTTGCCGCTGCAATGGAGATGCTTTTGGCGTCGCCTTTTATAATGGGAACCTGCTTCATGGGAAGCCCCGGAATCGTAACTGCATCATTTAATAATATATCGGGTATTATCCCGCATTTCTCAACTGCATCCCTCATGGCTTCATAGGTAGCGTTTAAAATATTGATTTCATCGATTCTTTTTTCTGATGCAAACCCGATTCCCGTGGCAACGGCCTTTTCCATAATCTCATCATAAAGCTTATCCCGCATCTTCGCCGTCAATTTTTTAGAATCATTCAGATAAAGAATTTTGCAGTCTTTAGGAAGTATCACCGCACCGGCAACCACCGGTCCTGCAAGAGGACCTCTTCCTACTTCATCAATACCGCAGATTGCCCCAAAGGCCTGATATTCTCTTTCATAACGCATCATGCCTTCTATTCTTTCCTGTTCTTTTTCATAAGCAGCCATTCTTTTTGCCGCCTGATTACACAAAGCCGCCACACCGCTTCTTTCATCCTTTCGGTAGCACTCCAAAAATGCTCCCAGATTATCATCCTCTAACTGTTTTAATTTATTTCTGATCTCACTGATTTTTTCTTCCACAATGTATCTCCGTATTCTTATACCGTATCTTAAAAGTGCTTTAAAATCCCAAAATCTTTAAGCGGATAAATCCGCATCCACGCCCTGCCGATGATATTCCTCCGTCTGATATTTCCCACGCTGACAAAACGGCTGTCGGCGCTGTCATTCCGGTTATCTCCCATAACAAAATATTCATCATCATCCAGAATGATTTCTTCCGCCGCAAGTCCGGCTTCTTCAATCTTTTCCAGCCCGTAAGATTCCTGTAAGATTTCTCCGTTGATATAAATATTTCCCGCCTCATCAATACGGACTCTTTCTCCCGGCAATCCTATAATTCTTTTAATATAATAGGTATCCTTGGCATACTGATAAGGAAATACAATAATTTCAAACCTCTCCGGTTCCCTGAAACGGTAAGTAATCTTATCTACAATAAGATTGTCCCCATCGCTTAAGGTAGGCTCCATGGAAGAACCGATTACTGCTGTCCTCTGTCCCAGAAACACCACTGCACAGTATGTCAATATCAATACGATTAAAATGTAAAGGCTGGCATTTAAAACTTTCTTTAATACTTTATTCAATTTCGTTCCCCTTTACCTTTTCCAAAGTAATTCTTCCCTGACGACCGCTTCTGAAATCATCCATTACAATAGCGGCGGCCTTCTGAAAATCCAGTTCACTGCCTTTCTTAAAGCAGTTCCTGCTTTTTGCAATCTCTTCCAATATCCTGATATCCTCGTTTTCTTCATCTATATCATATCTTTTTTCCAGAAGCCCTCCATAATATGCCTTCAGCCTTTGTATCAGCTGCAGAGCTAAATCCTCGATATTGAGGATTTCATCATTCATAGAACCGATCAGAGCCAGTTTCATTCCTACAACCTGATCTTCAAATTTCGGCCAGAGTATTCCCGGCGTGTCCAATAGTTCCAGATTCTTATTTAACCTAATCCATTGCTTTCCTTTGGTTACTCCGGGCTTATTCCCTGTTTTTGTGCAGGCTTTCCCCGCAAAGGAATTGATAAAGGTTGATTTACCCACATTGGGGATTCCCACAACCATAGCCCTGACGGGACGGTTAATAATCCCTCTTTTCCTGTCCCTCTCTATCTTCTCTTTACAGGCATCCTGTACAACAGAATTAATTGCCTTCATGCCCTCCCTTGTCCGGGAGTTTAAGGCAACTACAAAATATCCTTTTTCTTTAAAATAATTCTTCCATTCCTCATTGTATTTGGGATCTGCCAGATCTGCTTTGTTTAACAAAATCAGTCTTGCTTTATTCTGACCCAGCTTATCAACGTCGGGATTACGGCTGCTTAAGGGGATTCTGGCATCCACCAGCTCGATTACCAGATCGATCAGCTTGATATTTTCCTCCATCATTCTCCGGGCTTTTGTCATATGACCCGGATACCACTGATAATTCATGTTCTCACCTGTCTATGAATCCCATACCGTTTCCTGTGGAAGCCATATGGAACCATACCTTTCCGATTATGGAATCAGCCTTAATGGGACCGATATTTCCCGAACGGCTGTCTTCACTGCTGTTAATATTATCCCCGATAACAAAATACTCATCTTTTTCCAGGGTCAATTCGTTTTCCAGAATACCCGGATCGGCAATTTTATCCAAATCCCCATCCGTATAAGGCACATTATTAACATACAAAATGCCTTCCCTGATCACAACGGTATTCCCCGGCTCCGCTACAACTCTTTTTACATAATAATGGGAATTCTGATTGCCTCCGGGCAAAAAGACAACCACATCCCCGGCTTTGGGTGAAAGAAGCTTATAGACAAATCTGTTGACCAGAATCTCCTGCCCGTTATAAAGTGCAGGTTCCATGGAGACACCAATGACACTGGTTTTCATTCCGATGGAAAATACCAGAACAAAAGCAACTAAAACAGAGGCAATAATCAGGAACACATAGCTCCAGATTTCCTTCATTAAAGCCGCACTGATTTTCTTCTTTTTCCGATAAAAGGAAAGTCCTTTTTTTCTTGCCATAATTCTTTCTCCTTCCCCTGTATATTGTACTACAGGAAAAAGCAAAGGGACAAGTACTTTCGTATTTGTCCCCACGTTTCTGAACTATTATTTTACTAATTCTTTTACTTTTGCTTTCTTTCCTACCCTGTCTCTTAAGTAGTAGAGTTTTGCACGTCTTACTTTACCCATTCTTACAACTTCTACCTTCTCAACATTAGGAGAATGTAAAGGCCATGTCTTCTCAACGCCTACGCCGTTGGAATTCTTTCTTACGGTAAAGGTTGCTCTGTTGCTTCCACCCTGTTTCTTAATAACAGTACCTTCGAAAACCTGGATTCTTTCACGGTTACCCTCTTTGATCTTGCCGTATACCTTAACGGTATCGCCTACATTGAATTCAGGCACGTTCTCTTTTAACTGAGCTGCTTCGATTTCTTTGATAATTTC
>CAZZHJ010000039.1:0-12858 GCA_964653815.1 uncultured Lachnospiraceae bacterium | reverse complement strand
TTCTCAAGCAGGCGCCCAGTCTGGGCATTTACCGCTATTTTGCCTGGCTGGGAGAGAACGCCGGCCTTCTAAGGAGCAGGGAAAGTGTACGGTAAGCAGTAGCATGTTTACTTAAATCGTCATAGATTACAAGCACATCCTCTCCGTTTTCCATCCATTCCTCTCCGATTGCACAGCCTGCATAAGGAGCAATGTACTGCAGGGGCGCCAACTCGCTGGCTGTAGATGCCACAACTGTGGTATAAGCCATTGCGCCTGCCTCTTCTAACGTCTTAACAAGACTTGCAACCGTAGATGCTTTCTGACCGATTGCAACATAAATACATTTAACGCCCTGTCCCTTCTGATTGATGATTGTATCGATTGCGATAGCAGTCTTTCCTGTCTGTCTGTCGCCAATGATCAACTCCCTTTGTCCTCTACCGATGGGAACCATAGAGTCAATGGCTTTTATACCTGTCTGTAAAGGTGTATCTACACTCTTACGGGTAATAACGCCGGAAGCAACTCTTTCTATCTGACGGAACTTATCAGTCTGAACAGGTCCTTTGCCGTCAATAGGCTGACCCAACGCATTTACTACACGTCCTATCAGCGCATCGCCTACCGGAACCTCAACCACTCTTCCCGTCGTCTTTACGATATCTCCCTCGTTGATATTCTTATGACTTCCCAAAAGTACGGCACCTACATTATCTTCCTCTAAGTTGAGCACCATACCATATACTTCACCGGGAAACTCAAGAAGTTCTCCCTGCATGGCATTGGAAAGACCGTGAACACGGGCGATACCATCTGCTACCTGGATAACAGTTCCCACATCAGAGACTTCCAGAGAAGAAGCGTATCTCTGAATCTGTTCTTTAATAACTGAACTGATCTCTTCTGGTTTTAAATTCATGGTTCTTTACGCACCTTTCTTCTTATTTACGGTTAATGCGGTTAAATCCGCACCTTTAAAAGCTGCCGTTTCAGCTCTTCTAACTTTGTACGGATGCTGCTGTCCACAACCCTGTCGCCTATGCGGATTACGATTCCGCCAATCAGTTCCTCATCCACGTTGTAATGAATCTCCATCTTCTTATAAGAAGTGGTGGCAAGCAGTTTTTCCTGCACAGATGCCTTTTTAATTTCATCCAACGGGAGAGGGGTTGTAACAAACGCAACTCCTATTCCTTTATACTCTTTTACTTTGGAGATGAAATAATTGAAAATCTCTTCCATTTCAGCAAAACGGTCTTTTTTGATAATAATCGTCATAAAGCCCGTCAGCTCGTCTGAAACACGTCCCTTAAAAACATTCTCCAAAACCTTCAGTTTTTCTTCTTTCAGAATTTTGGGATGGTTCATAAGTTTTGAAAAATCCGGGTTCTGGACCAATACTTCTAAGACGGTTTCCGCCTCGGCAAGCATGCTGTCCTCGCATTTCTTTTCCACAGCTAATTCAAACAAAGCATCTCCATATGTTTTTGAAATCAGCTTAGCCATGTGCTCTCACCCATTTCCTTCAATGTTTCATCGATTAAACCGTCCTGAACCGCTGCATCAACAGAAGCTTTTACAACCTTGCCTGCCATAACGCTGGCAAGAACAATCATTTCCCTCTTTACTTCGTCGGCAACTTTCTGTTTTTCAAGCTCCGCTTCCTTGTTAGCACGTGCAATAATAGTATCTGCATCTTCTTTTGCCTTTGCAACAATCGCATCACCGTTTTTAAGCGCTTTTGCCCTTGCTTCACTTAAAATCTGTTCAGCTTCTTTATCAATGTTTTTTAGTTTTTCTTCATATTCCAGTTTTAGCGCACTGGCGCTTTCTTTGTCTTCCTTTGCACTTTCAATATCATTGGCAATCCGTTCCTGTCTTTTCTGCATCATATTCCTGACCGGATTGAAAAGTTTATTGGAAGCGATAAGGAACAAAACAAAAATCGCTATAATCATCAGCACCGCATCATGCAGCAGCTGAAAATCCAAATCAAACAGTCTTGTCATTCCCGCATCAGCAACCGAAGCTTCGCTGAGCAGGATGAATCCTGTATTTACTAACGTATTCAAGTCTCAAACCTCCTTTCTTAATTTTGGGGAAGGCTTTTAGACCAAAGGTTTTACGAACAATAATAACATAGCGATTAACAAACCATAAAGACCTGTTGTCTCGGCAACGGCCTGTCCAAGCAACATAGTAGATGTAATATCGGATTTTGCACCGGGATTTCTACCTACTGCTGCTGCCGCATGTCCTGCTGCGATACCCTGTCCAATACCAGGTCCGATACCTGCGATAACCGCAAGTCCTGCACCGATTGCTGAACATCCTAAAATAAAGTTTGAGTTGAATTCCATGTTTGTTTTCCTCCTTAAAAAATTAATGTAAATAATTTTACTTTTCTTACCTTATGATTCGCCGATTGCATCTGTTACGTAGGTCATTGTCAGCATGCAGAAAACATACGTCTGAATTGCCCCTGAGAACAAGTCAAAGTACACATGCAGCACTGCCGGCCATGCCGTGGCAATCCACGATAGCAGCCCGTAAACCAATGCCATCATAACCGTGCCGGACAATACGTTTGCAAACAAACGCAGAGATAATGAAATCGGCACAGCCACATCTCCGATGATATTGATTGGCGCCCAAATCGGCCACGGGTCACAAAGTCCTTTGATAACACCGCTTATATGCTGATGTTTGAACTTATTAAAATGAATGATAGAAAAAGTCATAATACCCAATGCCAGCGTTACGCCGTAATCTGCAGTGGGCGGACGCAGACCAAACAGCCCTGAAATGTTGCTGATTAATATAAATATGAATATCGTGCCGATGTAGTTGGCAAATTTTGTAGCATTTTTGCCCATGGTGGACTTTACCATTCCATCCAGCATTTCCACAATCAATTCAACAACATTCTGGAATCCTTTGGGAACATCGTCGGCTTTCTTCATTGCCCTGTTTGCTGCCAGACAAAAACCGATAATCAGCATAAAGACAATCAGCACACAGACGTGTGTCGTTGTTATCCACACGGTCTGACCGAATATTTCATAAGAAAAAACCCCATGAACCATGAAATCAATATCGGCCCCGCCGGATAACAAAATTCCCTGCCCCATACATTCACCTCCTAAATAGTTTATGAGTAAACGGCGATAAGTACGCCGATACTTTCAAGCTCCACATCCCCAGAAATGCCGCCAGGGGATTACCAAATCCTGTAACTATCAAAATACCCAGGACAACCAGCTGGGCTCCGTAACGCAGGGCGCTGCCCTTCTGCTGCTTCCTTGTTGCAGTCTCTTCATCATAGGAAAATGCCTTATCCAAAGTCCAAGCCATATGCCACGCCACAAATAATGCCGATATAATACCAATGACCAGCCCTATGGTGTATCCCAATTTATCATTTACAAACCAGACCGGAACCAGCTCTGCCAGCAGCCCGAAAATCAAAATACCGGTAAATAAATCCGGCAGCGAATCATTTACCTCTCTTAGTCTTTTCATCCGGCTTCTCCTTATCTTCATATATCCTTCTGGCAAAAATAAAGACATTACGGAATCCTGCCAATGCTCCTATAAAAAAGAAAATGATTACAAAAAAGGACGTGCCCAGCTTCTTGTCCAGGAATATTCCCAAAAAAGAACAGATACCGATGGGCACTAACATATTCAGCCCGAATTGGGTTATCATGACAAGAGAACGGTATACATTTTTATTATATTTCATATATAAAGCCCCTTTTTGCCCTTATCTTTTCCCGAATTCCGGTAATTTTTCGTCTTGTATACACGCTTAACATTTATTATACTAATTTTTCCAGTTTATGTCCACTTTTTACCTTTAAATTTAGCATATTTTTTACAGAAAACCTGTCCCATTTTCGTTGACTTTTATTTGCTGAAAGTGTAGTATTTATAAAAATAATCACTGTTTTAAGGAGTCTGTTATGGCAAATCCCGTTTTATTCCGCAAGCGTCTGATACCGGATGAATGTATCTGCCTGAAAGATGATGAAATCGTCTATCTTTCGGAGGAAAATCAAGTCATGGTCACCAAATGGCATGCCCTAAAGCCCCGAAACGACCTGCATCACGGCTATTCCGCTTATTTCTGGAATGAAGGATTCAAGCTCAGCAAATTTTATCAGGAAGACGGCAGCTTATTATACTGGTACTGCGACATCATCGATGTGGAATACCCTGCCAATGTTTCATCCGACAGCGGTTCCTCTTCCAGCTTCATTGCTACGGATTTGCTTGCCGATGTTATCATCTATCCTGACGGCTTTGTAAAAGTAGTAGATTTAGACGAGCTCGCCTTGGCATTTGAACAGGGTATTTTAAGCCCTGAACTTCTAAGAGCTTCTTTACACCGCCTGGACCACCTGCTGAATCTGGCTTATTCCGGTGAACTGCTGAAATACCAGCAGTATCTGGAACAATGTGAGGAATTTTAATAGAAAATATGTCCTCCTATCTGCATTCCTGTCAATCCCGGTATAGGCGTCCTGAAAAACAGGCAGTTGCCAACCGGCGCTGCGCCTGCCATTGCATCCTGGGCCGCCTGATAACATTCTGCATTGGCGCCTCTCGCCAATACCATGGCAAAACGTCCGCTTCCCACAGGTGAAAATTGTTTATTCTGGTAAATAACCTCTATAACCGTATTGGGGAACACCGAACTCTTTACCCTGTTCATAACTACATTTCCCACTGCTACCTTACCCGTATAAGACTCACCGCCTGCCTCACATTCAATAATGGCAGCCAGCAGGTCAATATCACCTGCCGCAAAGCTGATGCTGGACAAATCCGAAAAACCTGCTAAAGCAGCTTCCCGCGTCAGTCTGTTTTCTTCTTCCAGCTTCGCCTGCAAAACAGCAATATCATTTTCACTTGCCTCTAATTGCTTTTCATATTCCAGCAATTCCTTTTCTTTTTCAGATATCTGTTCTTCATATGCAACCATGTTGGAGCTGGTTTCCTGCACCAGTCCGGATACTTCGTTCTGCTTTGCAAGAGCATCGTCCCTTAATACGCCCAGCGCCGTCTTTTCGTCTTCCAGGTCCCTCTCATCTTTATAAATCTTTTCCTGAAGCCGAACATAGCTTTCCAGCATTTCCCGGTCATATTGGGTCATCTTTTCCACATATTCAGATTTATTTAAAAAATCCGCAAAGCTTTCCGACTCAAAAAACAGTTCCAGGTATGCCGTATCACCACGTTCATACATGAATTTAATCCGTTCCTTCATGGCTTCATACTGTGCAGCCTCTTCTTCCTTTGCCTTTTCCAGTTCTACCTTTATTTCTTCAATAGCCTGCTCTTTTTCTTTTATCAGTTCCTCAATACCAGCAAGCTCCCCGCTAGCCTGTGCCAATTCCTTATTTAACTGATCCAGATAAGTCTGGAGATTTGCTTTTTCCGTGTTTAATTCATTTAAATCCCCTTGGGTTTCATCAATTCCGTTTTCTGCCTCTTCCTTATCGTCCTGGGCTTCCTGCAATTGCCCGTAGGTAGACGCAAAAACAGCTGCTGTTGTTCCCAAAAACAGCACTGCTGCCATAATAAACGCCGGAATGATCCGCGCCGTCTTTTTCATTGTTTCACCTCTGCTCTCACAAATCCAATTCCACTTTTTTCCCCGTATGCTGATATTGATAATAAACAACTCCGGCCGCATCAAACATTTTTTTGGATGCTATAACCGAAGGAGTATCTTTATATTTATCAACGGCATATACAACCGTCTTTATTCCCGCCTGGATAATCGCTTTTGCACATTCATTACACGGAAAAAGGGAAACATACAAAGTTGTTCCCTCCAGATTTCCGCCTCGGTAATTTAAAATGGCATTCAGTTCACTATGGGTTACAAATGGGTATTTCACTTCCAGCTCGTCCCCTTCCCTTGCCCACGGAAAAAGGTCATCACTGCATCCGTTGGGAAATCCGTTATAACCCATGGACAAGATTCTGTGATCGCCGCCTACAATGCAGGCTCCCACCTGCGTGTTAGGGTCTTTGGAACGCATTCCTGACAGTTGTGCCACTCCCATAAAATATTCATCCCATGATATATAGTCTTTTCTCTGACCGGGCATAAGAAACTTCCCCCTTTATTTTGTATCGAAAATCCCGTCCCCTAAAATATCAATCCGTTTCTATTGCATCTACTCTGCGTATATGCTTTTCCTCTTCAGAAAATCCTGTATTTAAAAAGGTGTCCACGATTTCCATTGCCAGGTTTGGTCCCACAATGCCGGCTCCCATTGCCAGTACATTTGCATCATTGTGCAGACGTGTCATCTTTGCCGAAAGGGTATCAGCACATAAAGCGGCACGTATTCCTTTTACCTTATTGGCAACAATGGAAATTCCGATTCCCGTGGTGCAGATCACAATTCCTTTATCACAGCTTCCGTCAGCCACAGCCTTTGCCACAGCTTTTCCGTATACCGGATAATCACAGGAGCTTTTATCGTAGCATCCCATGTCATTGACATCTACGCCTTTTTCCTCCAAATGCCTGATCACCAGTTCCTTTAGTTCATATCCTCCATGATCACTTCCGATTGCTATCATGTCTTTTCCCGCCTTTCCTGATTATACTTTAATAATTCGATGCCCTGCTGCTTTTAGAAGCCGGTTCATGATGGCATGTCCCATTCCTTCATAGTTAAAGGCCTCTGAATAAATATTCTCCGCTCCTTCTTCATCGAATTCACGCAATATTTCATAAAGCCTTCTGGCAACAGACGCTTCATCCGCTCTCTTTCCAACGCTTTTCTTCAGACACGCTTCATAGGTGCCGATTGTTTCATCGGTGGCAATCACTCCCACCTTTCTGCCATCGGATACCCCTTCTTTGATTTTGTCATTTACATATGCCGTTACCCTGCTGCTTTCACCGCTGACAATGACTAGGTCTCCCTTTGGGGCATAATGCCGGTATTTCATACCCGGCGCCTTTGGGGCTATTTCGGATAAATTGCTCAAAATCGTCCTGTCAACCTCAACCTTGCACAAAACCTCTTCCAGCATTTCCTCCGTCACATATCCCGGCCTTAAAATAACAGGAATATCCTCTGTCATATCCACAATCGTGGATTCCAGACCGATTTCACAACTTCCTCCATCCAGAAGCATTTCTATTTTGCCTTGTAAATCTTCAAATACGTGCTTTCCGCTGGTAGGCGAAGGACGCCCCGAAGCATTGGCGCTGGGTGCCGCCACATATCCTCCTGCCGCTTTAATAAGAGCTTGTGCCACCTTATCCGAGGGGAAACGAACGGCAACCGTGTCCAGTCCTCCGGTTGTCTCATAAGGCACTTCTTTACTTTTTGAAAAAATAATAGTAAGGGGGCCCGGCCAAAAATGTTTGACCAAAGCTTCTGCCGCTTTCGGTATATAAGAAACGATTCTGTCCAAATCCCGCAAATCAGCAATATGCACAATTAGCGGATTATCTGAGGGTCTTCCTTTTGCGCTGTAAATTTTCCGGGAGGATTCCGGATTCAGAGCATCTCCGCCCAATCCGTAAACAGTCTCTGTGGGAAAAGCAACCAGTCCACCATTTTTAATGATTTCTCCTGCTTCTCTGATCAAATCCTTATCTATGTGTTCTTTGGAAATCTTCTCCCATCTGGTATCCACTGTGTTCATCTCCGAAAAAAATAAATAAGCTCCGTCCCATTTTACCATAAATCATTTCGTATTGAAATACTGTAAAATCCCCAAATATAGGTTCCAGGCTAATTTTTCCTGATAAACTTCGCTGCTCAAAAGGGCGGCTTCTTCAGAATTGGATAAAAAACCACATTCGGCAATTACCGTAGGAACGGTAGACTTTTTAAGCATATAATAGCTGTCGTTGGGCTTGGCTTCCCTGGGGCGTTCCACTTCCAGCCCTTCGTTCAGCTGCTCCTGCAATAGCTGGGCGATTTGTTCGCCTTCTACAGAGCCATTATAATAAAAGCACTGTGGGCCTCTGACAGAACCATCTTTATAGCTGTTCTGATGAATACTGACAACTAAATCGGCATTCACCTCTTCTATTAACGCAATACGCCTTCTCATATCCTGAACTTTTTTATTGTTTGCATCTTCATCATACAGACCGGTGTCGTCCCTTCTCGTGAGAATTACTAGCAAATCCGACTGCTGTAAAAACTTTTCCAGCTTCAGGGCTACATCAAGGTTGATATCCTTTTCCAGCATCTGATTCACTCCTACTTTTCCAGGATCCTTCCCTCCATGTCCCACATCAATTACAACAATCGTTTTGTTCTCCGGCTGTTGATTTGACACTGTGTACACCGCTGCTTCTTTTGCCAGAAAATACATGGCTGTCAACATAAATACAGACATAATAAGAGCAACTGTTTTCTTTTCCATTTGCCCACCATCCAAAAGACCTTTTCAAATTATATGTCTTTCAAAACGGCGATATTACTGCTGCATATACAGGGAAATCGCTTCCCACACGTCCGATTTTTCCTGTCCAAGTCTCCAGCAGGCAACGCCTGCAAGGTTGTACTGATTCATAATATTCAATTTCACAGAAAGAGATTCCCTCTCCTCCAACCATACAGCATAACCTACATCATCAATCGTAAACTCCGCTACATACTGGCAGGTTTCCTCGTCCCAGGTTGGCTGAACTCCTTTTTCTGATAAATAGGTTTCGATTTCACCCATGCCGTATGCTGTTTGTCCGATATCCCCCGTGGTAGTCCAGAGTCTGGTATAAAATGGAATTCCGTTAATTACCTTTTCTTCCGGCACTAAAGCCAGGGTTTTCTCGATGCCATTCTGTACAAATTCAATGGATGCCACAGAACCCGGCCCATCAGAGGATGCAATATGCTCGTCATAGCCCATAATAATCACATAATCAACCACTTCACCCTGCTTTGCACGGTCATAATTTACAAGATAGTTGTTATCAACAGATAATACGATTCCATTCTTACGACACTCTATAGAAAGTTCCCTCAAAAACTGGATATATCCGTCCGCAGCCTCCTGGGTTACGCTTTCAAAGTCCACATTGATCCCGTCTATTCCATAAGTCTGGACAGTATAAACCAGCTGATTGATCAGATTGGTGCGATGGGACGTAACATTCAAAACCTCTGCCGTATTGACAGAATTGGTGAAATTATCAATTAATGCCCATACTTCCACACCTCTCGCATGCATGGCCTCCACATAAGAAGCATCTGCCAGAGATGTAAAATTCCCCTGATCGTCGCTTAAAGCAAACCAGGTTGGTGAAATAACATTAACGCCCTGTGTTCTATTTAACAATTCCTCCGCCTTTCCATTAGCGGTTAAATTGGTCACCATGTTCCATACAAGACAGACCTTTCCTTCTTTTTTAATGGAACTGTATTGGGGCAGCGCTACATCATTAACTGCCTCAGGCGTTATATCCGCCTGATTCTCCAGTCTCTTGTTTTCCACATAGCCTATAATGCCGTCTTCTGTTTTTACCTCACTCCAGGTCTCCATTTCTTCCAGGATTTCCACATCACTGCCTTCTGCTATATCTGTCAGAATTTCGCATTTAATCCCTCCAAGGACTCTTATCTGTGTATCCTTTGCAATTTGTCCATGGGTTTCCGTTTCCCAAAAAGTATCTAACACCAGACGGTTGGGCTCCGGATAGTATTGATAAGAAAAATTACTGAATTTTCTCACAAAATCCACGGCCAGATAAACGGTATTATTGGCTGCAACTGTCAGAATATACTCATCTGATGTAAAGGTATTGGAAAGGGTATAATCCGTACTTCCCACCTGCGTCGTGACTTTATCATAGTCCGTGGTGAATAAAACAAGCCCTTCTGTCGTATCATAATAGAAATGGTTGTTTATGGTTGTATTCACAAAATCTATAGGAAGATAACACTGCCCATCCCGGTAAAGGGCTTTTGTTTCTATTAACTCATCATTTAAAATGACTGCTGTTTCCTCACCGCCTGCAACGCCGAAATATTGATTCAAATCTGCCCGTTCTTTCGAGTAGGAATATTTTTCCAAAAGTTTACTGGCAACTCCGATTAAAACAATTACTGCAATCAGCCCGACTGCCACTGCTACAGGAATTAATTTCTTTTTCATTTGCATATCCTCCAATTGTTTTGATTATAACAAAGAATTGTTACTTGCACAATGCTTAAACTCCCCTTACCCATTGCATTTTTGCAACACATTATCAGCATAGAAGGACCTGATTTTAACATTACCCGTTAAGCATTGTGCCTGCTTTTACAGACCGGAATTTAGATTTTGTTATAATGGATTTCCATGATGCGTCCCTTTTCGTCAGTGACATAGTCAGCCATGTAATGATACTCTTCACACATCATCCGCTCACTAATATGAGATGGCGCCGCAAGCATTCCATCCATATACAACAATGTCCCCTGTTTCAGGGAATGACACAAATCCGCTTTTATTTTTTTCTGTGCTTTTTTCATATGTGACTTATTCAACAAAACCTCCTGTGGAAATTTTTAAAAACTCGTCTGGGAAAAAATACTATAACTTCAACTTTGGTTTTCCAAAAGGCATGTGATATATTTTTACCAAATATTTTGTTATCATACTTTTCCTGAATATGACGATAATATAAATGAATAACTGCAAGAACTGCTTCGGGACATGTAAATAGATTTTACTGAATAATAATTATAACGTTTGGAATTTTAATTGGATTTCATCATCGATCAGGCACGAAGCCTTAGACTACCCAAAGGGTATATGAATGTGAATCTGATTTGCTTTAAAGAATTCACTTTCCTGAAATTAAGATAATTGTGACCCGTATGCCTCCTCTCCTTTACGGACTATCCCAGAAGCATCCTGCGAAGGCTATTATATTTTATTTCTGTTAATTTGACAAGATATTTATGATAATTTTATTAAAATTTTTAAAACTGGCACTTGCGTCTATTGACTTAATAAACTAATAAGTATAAGATACTTTTACAATTTTTTTCAGTTGCCGGTGAGGATGTGAAGAAATGAAAATTGAAAAAATAAACGAAAACCAAATACGCTGCACCCTGACCAAACACGATTTGGCAGATAGAGAGCTCAAAATAAGCGAGTTGGCATATGGCAGTGAAAAAGCCAAAACGCTTTTCAGAGATATGATGGAACAAGCATCTTACGAATGCGGTTTTGAAGCGGATGATATTCCTTTAATGATCGAAGCCGTTCCAATCAGCGCAGAATGCATTGTTCTGACGATTACAAAAGTTGAAGACCCGGAAGAACTGGATACCCGTTTTTCCAAATTTGCCCCTTCTGTCCATGAAGAAATGATGGGGGACCTGGACCCGGAAGACATTACCGATGAAGTCATGAACCTGTTTCAGAAGGTACAAAATGCAGAAAGCAGTCTGTTCAGCGATGTTTCCCGTTCTGACAGGCTTTCTTCCGAACCCGCTGCTTCTCCGAAGAGCAAACAGCCTTCCCAGTCCCAGACAGAGACTGCTTCTTCAAGGGTATATGCTTTTGCGGATTTAAACCATGTTATCCGCCTCGCCCACGTAGTGTCCGGAATGCCCGTAGGAAACAATTCCTTATATAAGGACCCTCTGGCAAAGGATTATCGACTGATTATAAACTGCGAACAGATGGATGCAGAAAATTTCAACAAGCTCTGCAACATTTTTTCCGAATACGGATCACATCTCAAAAATGCTCCGTCCATAAGTTCTTATCTGAAGGAGCACTTTGAGCCTATCTGTCTGGAGCACGCACTACAGTCTCTTGCCGAAATATAGACGGACACATCTGCGTCCGTCTACGGAAGTTGCAATTCTATAAAGCCTCTATCTTTGCCATCAGGTCATCCACGTCCATTCCGTGCACCATAGCTGCCTCTGCCAAAGTCTCTCCCTGAGCGGAAGGGCATCCTACGCAATGCATTCCCGCATTAATCAAAATGGGGATTACAGCCTCGTTTGTCCTGATGATTTCTCCGATTGTCATGTCCTTGGTAATTCCTGTCATTTATATTTTCCTCCTTATTTTGTGTTGTTTTCGGTTAGTATAACCCTATCTTGTGTTTTTATCAATATTACAATTACAATCTGTCAAAACACTTTATAAATTTTTAGTAAAATTTTATGAAAATGTTTTATTTTTTTCCTAATTTGTATGTAAAAAAGTACAACGCGAACCTTGACTTAGCCACTTGTTTTAACCTATAATTGCTGCATGGGATGAGCATAATATTTATGCGTTACTTAACGGAGAAATTCCGTTCAAAAAATTATAATTTTAATAGGAGGCTATTTCAAAATGAGACCAGAATGGACAGATTTTGTAGGCGGCAAATGGGATAAAGAAGTCAATGTACGTGACTTTATCCAGAAAAACTACACTCCCTATGACGGAGACGAGAGTTTCCTCGCAGGACCTACACAGAACACTCAGGATTTATGGAACATGGTACTGGATTTACAGAAGAAGGAACGTGAAGCAGGCGGCGTGCTCGATATGGACACCAAGGTTGTTTCCACCATCACTTCCCATGGTCCCGGATACCTTGACAAGAGCAAGGAGACTATCGTAGGTTTCCAGACAGACAAACCTTTCAAACGTTCCATGCAGCCTTACGGCGGTATCCGTATGGCAGAGAAAGCTTGTTCAGATAACGGCTACACAGTAGACCCTGAAATCTCCGAGTTCTTCTCCACACACAGAAAAACACACAATGCAGGATGTTTCGATGCTTACAATCCCGAAATCAGAGCCTGCCGTTCCGCTCATATCATCACAGGTCTTCCGGATGCTTACGGACGCGGACGTATCATCGGCGACTACAGACGTGTTGCT
>CAZZHJ010000038.1:0-12878 GCA_964653815.1 uncultured Lachnospiraceae bacterium | reverse complement strand
TTCGCCGTTCGTCGAACATGCAAGCATGCTCTCCTCACTAACGCTCATTATAACACGCAAAACGGAAAAATCAAGAACCAAGGTTTTGGGAAGGAATCATTTTTTACATAAAAACGGGAAAAAATAATCGTTGTTAAAATAATGTAAAGATTTTGGAAGAATGTAAAATTTTCCCGTTTTTTAGGAGATATCCGGGTTGTCTTTTGGTATCGTTGGGTGTAGAATATTCAGTTGTAAAATGGAATAGAAAGGAAGCTTTTTATGTATCTGTTATTTTTTCTGTTCTGGGTTATTTTTAACGGACAGCTTACCCTTGAAATAGGGATAATCGGTATATTTGTTGCAGCGCTTTTGTATGCTTTTATTTGTAAATTTATGGGCTGGAGTCCGAAAAAAGATTTGTTGATGATGCAGTATACGGGATTTATGTTTTGCTATTTGTTTGTGCTGATATGGGAAATCATAAAAGCAAATATGGATACCGTAAAAATGATTTTCACATCCAGATATGAAAGGGAACCGGTCCTGGTTACCTTCCATACCGCGTTAAAATCTCCGGTTTTACGGGTGATTCTGGCAAATTCCATTACGCTGACGCCGGGAACCATTACCGTATCTTTAGAAGGGGATACTTTTGTGGTACATGCTCTGGACAAGGATTTTGTGGAGGGAATTGAAGACTCTGTTTTTGTGAGATGGCTCCAAAGGGCGGAAAGGATAGGACAGAAGGATGAGTAGCGGGATTCATGCTTTGGAAACAACATATCACTTTCTTTTCGTAGGGATTCTGATGGTGCTGGGCGTTATGCTTTTCTTATGCCTGTTACGCGCCTTTATGGGTCCTACTGTTGCGGACCGTCTGGTGTCAATTAATATGATGGGTACTATGGTCATGGTCATTATTGCAACTCTTGCGATTATGATGGAGGAAAGCTATCTGGTGGATATCTGTATTATCTATGCCATGATCAGTTTTCTTGCGGTCATCGTATTATCCAAGGTTATTATGGGAGTCAAAAAAGAAGAAGAATCCGAGGAAGAGCACAAGGACGGGGAAAGTGATGAAGAGCTGCTGATGGAAGAGGCATTTGATGAAAGTTTTATAGAAGAGGATTTTGATAAAGAGCCGGAAGAAGAAAGGGAGGACGAATAGAATGGAAATTTTATTGTGGATTCGCTTTATTTTGGGAACGCTGTTTTTGCTGGCGGGCATGATGCTTTTTGTGGTGGAGATCATCAGTGTTTATAAGCTGGATTATGTTTTGAACAGAATGCATGCGGCAGCTACGGGAGACACCTTCGGTATCGGCTTATCCCTTACAGGACTTATGATTTTAAACGGACTGAATCTGACCACCCTGAAGCTTTTGCTCATTGTGGTGTTTTTGTGGTGTTCTTCACCGGTATCCTCCCATTTGATCGCAAAATTAGAGGTTGCTACCCATGAGGGAGAAGATAAGTACGGAAAGGTGGAAAGATAATGGAATATTTCATGTATATACTGCTGTTTTTTCTGGTTGTCTGCGCTTTGGCGGTAAGCTTTACAAAAAGTCTGTTAAATGCGGTTTTGGTATATATGTCTTACAGCCTGATCATGTCCATTATCTGGATTCTTTTAGAGTCCCCTGATCTGGCAATTACCGAAGCGGCAGTAGGTGCGGGAGTAACCAGTATTTTATTCTTTATAACCTTAAAGAAGATTGAAGCAATCAGAAAGGGGGATAAAGATGAGCAGACTCAAAAATGATGAGGAATACAAAAAGACAAGAGCCTTTCGTTTCTTCCGCTGGATGAAGGGGGAAAAAGACCCTTATCTGGATGAAGTGGAAATACAGCCGGGAGTGCCTTTTCAGGATGGACGCACTGTCAATGAAATTCTTTTAGAAGAGCAGGAAACTCTGGAAAAAGTCTATAATACGGCTTCCAACAGATGGCTGCGGCGTTTCAAAAGGCTTTACAATATTCTTTCCATCGTTTTCAGCGTGGCCCTTGCCGCTATTATGCTCTATATGGTGGCAGAGCTGCCCACGGCGGGAACGGTGGACCGGCCGGTTAATAATGAGGTTTCCAGAGTCTATATTGAAAACGGCATTCAGGATACGGGGGCTGTGAATATTGTTACGGGAATGATTTTGAATTACCGTGCCTTTGATACCTTCGGGGAGACCTGCGTCCTTTTTATTGCCACAACCTGCGTCATGATTCTTTTGATGAAGGAAGAAGAGAAAATAAGGGCGGACCAGACCTTGAATGACCGCCGTTTTGAACCGAAAAACGATGTGATTCTGCAAAAGGTTGCTTTTGTTTTAGTACCCATTGTATTTATCTTTGGGATTTATGTGATTTTAAACGGGCATTTATCTCCGGGTGGCGGCTTTTCGGGAGGCGCCATGATTGGTGCGGGCATGATTTTGTATGTAAGCGCCTACGGTTTTGATAAGATGCAGAAGTTTTTCAATGAGCACACCTATAAGGTAGTAAAGGTGGCGGCATTGTGTACTTATTGTGTCGTCATTACCTATTATTTGTTTATGGGTGCAAATGATTTTGACAATCATATTTCTTTGGGTGTGCCGGGAATGATTTTCTCTTCGGGCATTATTTTATGGTTGAATATTTTTGTGGGAATTGAAGTGGCATGTACCATGTATGCCTTTTATGCATTATTCAGAAGAGGAGGGCTGTAAGATGTTTGACGGATTAATAGCCAATTACGGCGAAGCGGTTGCAGTGCTGCTCTTTGCCATAGGTTTTGGAAATCTGCTTTTACAGAAGAATCTTATAAAAAAGATCATAGGCCTTAACTTTATGGATACGGGAACTTATCTGTTTCTTGCGGAAAAGGGATATATAGCAGGAAGGACGGCGCCCATTGTGGTAAACGGGGTGCAGGATATGAATGCCTATATCAATCCCATTCCCAGCGGTCTTGTTTTAACAGGTATCGTTGTATCCGTATCCGTTACGGCATTGATGCTGTCCCTTACCATCAGGCTGTACCAGCGCTATCATACGCTGGATATGGATGAGATATCCACTATTTTGAAAAAGGAGGAGCTGTAATGGAATTTTTACGTAATTTTCCCTGTTTCTCCCTGATTCTGACTATGTGTGCCTCTATTGTTTCTTCGGGAATGAACGGCAAATGGGCAAGGAGATTGAATATCGTTGTGATTTCCACGGTAGGGCTGTTGTCTGCGGCGGCTTTATATCTGACCGTTGCCACCAATCAGTGTTATGTGTACAAAATGGGACGCTTTTCCGCACCCTGGGGAAACGAAATCCGTTTTGGCGTTTTAGAGACTTTGATGGCCCTTTTCTTCAGCGTGGTTATGCTGCTTTCCGTTCTGGGAGGCAGAAAGCATCTGTTTGAAGAACTGGATCCCTTTAAAGAAAATCTTTATTATGTGCTGGTCAATCTGCTGATGAGCTCCTTATTGGCATTGGTTTATACCAATGACCTGTTTACCGCTTATGTATTTGTGGAGATCAATACCATTTCCGCCTGCGGACTGATTATGATTAGGGAAAGCGGTCATACCTTAGAGGCGGCAACACGTTACATGATCATGAGTTTAATCGGTTCCGGGCTTCTGCTCTTCGGACTCTGTATCCTCTATGGCATAACAGGGCATCTTTTAATGAGCAATATCAAGGAACAGGTGGCGCTTCTTGTGGCAACGGGGCAGTTTCACATTCCTTTGATCGTGGCAATTGTGTTTATTGTGGTGGGTCTTGCGGTTAAAAGTGCATTGTTTCCTTTCCACTCCTGGCTGCCGGATTCTTACGGGTATTCCACCGCATCCAGTGCGGCAATTTTGTCAAGCCTTGTGTCCAAGGGGTATATATTCCTGTTAGTCAAGGTTTTTTACAGGGTAATCGGTTTTGAGATTATTACGGAAACCAAGATTCTTAATACATTGTTTGTTTTCGGACTCTGCGGCATGATTTTCGGCTCTTTAAGCGCCATCAGGGAAAATGATATCCGCAGGATGATTGCCTTTTCCTCCGTGGCACAGGTGGGATATATTTACATGGGCTTCGGACTGAGGACGGAAGCGGGAATTATCGCATCCATTTTCCACATTTTTTCCCATGCGGCTTCCAAGAGCATGCTGTTTATTTCCGCAGTAGGGCTTACAGACGTATCGGGAAGGAGCAAAAAGTTTCTTGATTTAACCGGTGCGGGCTACCGCAATGTCATTGCCGGGATTACCTTTACGGTAGGTGCGCTGTCCATGGTAGGCGTGCCCCTGTTTCCGGGCTTTATCAGTAAGATTCTTTTTGCCCAGGCCGGCGTTTCTGCGCCTTTAAACAGAATGATGCCTACCTTAATCTGCCTCGCCGTAAGTACCATATTGAATACCGTTTATTTTATGAAGACGGTTCTGCGTATTTACACCCCGGTAGAGACGGGTTATATATCCATCAAATGGAAAGATAATCTTTCCTGCAGCATTGTCTGTGTTTTCTTTATCATTCTCAATATAGCGCTTGGCATGTATTCCGAACCGATTGTTGAATTGATTCGCTCGGGAATTGCCATGTTTGCATAGGGAGGGAGAAGTTATGAATGAGAGCGTTTCATTATTAGCGGCAATCCTGTTTCCGATTCTTTCGGGAATGATTCTGCTGTTTCTGAAAAAAATGGATAGCAGAAAGAAGATTCTGACTTATGTGGGAATCGCCATGGGTATTGCCGGGATTTTGGTTGTGAATGCTCTTTTTAGTAAAGAGAGGGAAATCCTGCTGTTTTCGTTGACGAAAGATATTCCCATCGTGTTAAAACTGGATAATCTGGGGAAATTGTTCCTGACGGTTATGAGTCTGATCTGGATGTCAGCCGGAATTTTTTCCTTTCCTTATATGAAGCATGAAGGAAAAGAAAGGCGGTATTTCGGATTTTACCTGATGGTATTAGGCGCCATGGCAGGTCTGGGATGTGCAGGAAATCTGATAACCATGTATGCTTTTTTTGAATTCCTGACACTGGCATCCTTTCCTCTGGTTATGCATGACCAGTCCAGGGAAGCTATTATGGCTGGATTAAAATATCTGCTGTATTCCCTTTTTGGCGCCTATATGGCGTTGTTTGGACTGTTCTTCCTGTGTCGTTATACGGATACGGTTGCTTTTATACCCGGCGGCACTCTGAATATGGAGTTAGCGAAGGGTAACGAAACGGTGCTTTTGCTTGCTGCATGTCTGATGATTATGGGATTTTCCGTTAAAGCGGGAATGTTTCCTTTACATGCTTGGCTGCCTACGGCTCATCCTGTAGCGCCTGCTCCGGCTTCGGCCCTTATGTCCGGCGTTATTGTAAAGGCCGGTGTTCTTGCGGTTATCCGTGTGATTTTTTATGAGTTCGGCGCCGGTTTTATCAGGGGAACCTGGGTGCAGTATTTATTTATGACCCTTTCCTTGATTACGGTATTTATGGGTTCTATGCTGGCGTTTCGGGAAAATGTATTAAAAAAGCGGCTTGCTTATTCCACAGTCAGCCAGCTTTCCTATATTTTGTTCGGAATTGCCCTTTTAAATCCAACAGCCCTTACCGGGTCCCTTTTACATGTGGCAGGTCATGCATTGATAAAATGTGCGCTGTTCCTCTGTGCCGGAGCTGTTATTTTCCGGACGGGAATTACCACGGTAGATGGTTTGAAAGGAATCGGCAAGAAAATGCCCGTAACGATCTGGTGCTTTACCATTGTTTCCTTGGGACTTATCGGAATTCCTCCTACAGGCGGGTTTATCAGCAAATGGTATCTGGCTGCGGGAGCATTGGATTCGGGGATTAAAGGCTTTCAGTATGCAGGACCTGTTGTATTGCTTGTCAGTGCCCTTTTGACGGCAGGATATCTTCTCCCTGTTACCATAAAGGGATTTTTCCCGGGAGAGGATTTTGACTATGATAATATGGAAAAATGCGAGGCGGGAGCGGCAATGACAATTCCCGTGGTAATTCTTGCGGTGTTGTCGGTTCTAATGGGTATGTTCCCCAATCCGCTGATTGAATTTATTTCCGCTTTCACAGCGGGACTTATGTAGGAAGGAGGAGATTGGAATGAGTGAAGTAATGCTGTTGATCATTGTATTATTCCCCTTTGCGGCAGGCGTTCTGGTTTCCCTGCTTCCTTTTAAAAGCAGGAAGGCAATGCTGATTTTTATTGAAACGGCAGTCATCATAAACAGCATCATGGTGTGGATGATTTTGTTAAACAGGCCTGAGGGCACCTATACTATGCTTAATTTCTCCGGCAACTTGTCAGTTACCTTCCATATTGACGGGTTAGCCATGGTTTTTGCAGGACTGGTATCCTTACTGTGGCCCCTTGCTACGCTGTATTCCTTCGAGTATATGAAGCATGAAAACCACGAAAAGATTTTCTTTACCTTTTACGTTATAACCTATGGTGTGACTCTGGGAATTGCAATCAGTGCCAATATTCTTTCCATGTACTTCTTTTATGAACTGCTGACTCTGGTAACCACGCCCCTTGTACTGCATACGTTGAAGAGGGAAGCGGTGTTAGCCGCCAGAACCTATTTGTATTATTCCATCGGCGGGGCGGCATTTGCTTTTATCGGCATGATATTTGTAATCATATACGGTTCTACTTCGGATTTTATATATGGCGGGGTTATGCATATTGCGCCCCATGCAGAAAATGCGAACCTGCTTTTGTTCATTTATGTGCTGGCGTTTATGGGCTTTGGCGTAAAGGCGGCGGTATTCCCCTTCTGCGGATGGCTGCCTCAGGCTGGTGTTGCGCCTACGCCGGTTACTGCGCTGTTACATGCGGTTGCCGTAGTAAAATCCGGCGCCTTTGCCATTATGCGGCTGACCTATTACAGCTTCGGAACGGATTTCCTCAAAGGGACCTGGGCACAGTATACGGTAATGGGAGTTACGGTTTTTACCATTGTATTCGGTTGTTCCATGGCGGTTAAGGAACGGCATATTAAAAGGCGGCTGGCTTATTCCACAATCAGCAATTTGAGTTATATCCTTTTTGGCGTAACCATTATGACGCCTTTAGGATTAGTGGGGGCTTTAACACATTTGGTCTGCCATGCGTTTATGAAAATCTGTTCCTTTTTCTGTGCAGGCGCCGTTATGTATCAGACAGAAAAGAGTTATGTTTATGAATTGGACGGTCTGGGAAGGAAAATGCCAAAGACCTTTGGAATCTTTACGGTTTCCGCCCTTGCCTTAATGGGCGCACCGGGACTTTGCGGATTTATTTCCAAGTTTAATCTGGCAAAAGCGGCTGTGGAAAGTCAGAATGCACTGGCATATGTGGGAATCGGAGCTTTATTGGTATCGGCTATATTGACTGCGATTTATATGATGGGTATCGTAGTGCGGGCGTATTTCCCTAAACAGGATTTTGATTATGAAACCATCAGTGAGGCTCGTGACCCCAACTGGCTGATGCTTCTGCCTCTGGGGGTATTTATTGCGGGCATTCTGGTTTTGGGACTGTATCCTGTGCCTTTGTTGGATTTCTTTCGCAATATTGCAATGGGACTGTTATAGGAAAGGAGAGTGGAGAAATGGAGACGAATATGATTCTGGCGTTTTTAGTCTTTTTTCCCATGATAGGAGCTCTTGCGGCTTATATCATAGGGCGTTTTCATAAAACGGCAAGGGATTACTTTGCAGATTTCATTGTAATCAGTGAGTTTGCGGTAACATTATATTTGTTTTGTACCTTTGACGGCAGCAGAATCCAGAGCTTTTCCATAGACTCCTTTGCGGGCTTAGGCATCGGTTTTGTGCTGGACGGCTTTCGCAGCGTGTATACTTTGGCGGCAGCGGTTATGTGGATGATGACAACTGTGTTTTCCAGGGAATATTTTAAGCATTATCACAACAGAAACCGTTATTATCTGTTTATGCTGCTGACTCTGGGTGCTACTATGGGCGTCTTTCTGTCCGCAGATTTGTACACCACCTTTATTTTCTTTGAAATGATGTCCTTTACTTCTTATGTATGGGTTGCTCATGATGAAAGGAAGGCTTCTCTGCGCGCAGCGGAGACCTATCTTTCGGTAGCGGTTATCGGCGGTATGGTCATGCTGATGGGATTGTTTCTCCTTTACCATGAACTGGGAACGCTGGAAATAGCATCTCTTTTAAGGTTGGCGGGAGCATGTGAAAATAAGACCATGCTTTATGTGGCAGGAGGCTGTATTGCTCTGGGCTTCGGTGCAAAAGCAGGTGTATTTCCGCTGCATATATGGCTGCCCAAGGCACATCCCGTTGCACCGGCACCGGCATCTGCCTTGTTATCCGGTATTTTAACCAAATCCGGTATTTTCGGTATGATTGTAGTAAGCTGTAACTTACTCTATGGAGACGGAGACTGGGGCAGCGTTATTTTGCTTTTGGGCTGTATTACCATGTTCACAGGGGCGCTTCTTGCCCTGTTTTCTGTGGATTTAAAAAGAACCCTGGCTTGTTCCTCCATGTCCCAGATTGGTTTTGTAACGGTGGGTATCGGAATGCAGGGGCTTTTGGGAGAAGAGAATACCATGGCGGCAATGGGAACGGTTCTTCATATGGTCAACCATTCCCTGATTAAGCTGGTGCTTTTTATGGCGGCAGGCGTTGTGTTTATGAATAGCCATATGCTCAATCTCAATGAGATCAGAGGGTTTGGCAGAAAGAAGCCTTTGCTGCATTTTATTTTCCTTATGGGTGCTCTGGGCATTGGCGGTATTCCGCTCTGGAACGGCTATATCAGTAAGTCCCTTCTTCATGAAAGCATTGTGGAATATACCCATTTGCTGGAAGAGGGCGCGCTTATGCCTGCCATGTTCGGCATAAACGCCATGAAGTGTATCGAGTGGATTTTCTTAATAAGCGGCGGTATGACCATTGCTTATATGATCAAGCTTTATGTGGCGGTATTTGTGGAGAAAAATGCAGATGAGGAACGGCAGAAGCAGTTTGACGACATGAAGCATTATATGAATTTACAAAGTAAGCTTGCGCTTACCATTAGTGCGGTTTTCCTGCCCGTTATGGGCTTTATCCCCGGCATTGTCATGGATTTTCTGGCAGGGAGGAGCATTGGTTTTATGAATGCGGAGGCTCTGGGAGAACCGGTTCATTATTTCAGCTTTACCAATTTGAAAGGAGCCGCTGTTTCTGTTATAATCGGCGTAGCGCTGTATGGTCTGGTTGTCCGTCCACTTTTGATGAGAAAGGCGGAAACAGGAAGAATCTATGTGAATCTCTGGCCTTCCAGACTGGATCTGGAGGATTATTTCTATCGTCCTCTCATTGCGTTTGTATGTGTTTTAGGCGGTTTCTTCTCAAGAATCTGCGACAGCTTTGCGGATGGCGTAGTAGTGCTGCTCAGAAAAACAATTTACCGGGATAAACCTCTTCCCTTTGAATTAACGGAAGGAACCTTATTTACCTATCAGTTAGGCAGACTGCTGAATAAAATCGAGGCATGGATTGAAAAGAAATTTCCCAATGAAAAGCGTAAGCACCATGAATTTGTCCATGAGCTTGCCATGATTCATCTGGAGATACGTGAAAACAGGATGGTCATTGCAAGAAGTCTTTCCTTCGGGTTGATTCTGTTTTGTGTGGGACTTATTTTAACGACTATTTATTTGCTGCTGGTTTATAAATAGACAGATTTATATTTGTCAGGCTGTTCATCGTTGAAATTTAAGGAAGAGTAAAATGTATTCAATTTTATTGGTTATTATTTATTTAGCGTTTATCAGTTTAGGACTGCCGGACTCTCTTTTGGGGGCGGCATGGCCCAGCATGCAGCCTGGATTAGGCGTGCCTGTTTCCTATGCGGGCGGGATTTCCGTCATTATCGCAGGGGGCACCATTATTTCCAGCTTGTTTTCCAATTACCTGATTCATAAGTTAGGCACGGGTAAAGTGACGGCAATCAGCGTCGCAATGACAGCAGCGGCACTTTTTGGCTTTTCCATATCGGGCTCCTACTGGCAGCTCTGTTTGTGGGGGATTCCCTATGGTCTGGGGGCAGGCAGCGTAGATGCGGCTCTTAACAATTTTGTCGCCCTTCATTATAAGGCAAAGCATATGAGCTGGCTTCACTGCTTTTGGGGCGTCGGCGCCACGGCAGGACCTTACATAATGGGATTTGTCCTTACAAGAGGATTCAGCTGGAATACAGGTTACCGCACCATATCCGTTCTTCAGGTTATACTGACGGCAGTTCTGGTATTTACTTTACCTTTATGGAAGGAAAAGGGCGGAAGCGCTAAAGAAGAGGAAAAACAGCAGCCCCTTTCTCCTTTGCAGGTGATAAAGCTTTCCGGGGCAAAGGGTGTGATGATAGGATTTTTTTGTTATTGTTCTGTAGAAGCAACAGCCGGTCTCTGGGCATCCAGCTATATGGTAAACCGGGGAATTTCGGCGGAAACAGCGGCAAAATGGGCGGCGCTCTTTTATCTGGGCATTACTCTGGGGCGTTTTATCTGCGGCTTTGTGACCGCTAAAATAAACGATAAAAATATGATTCGCATAGGACAATTCTTAATTGCCTGCGGCATACTGCTTTTATTCCTGCCTTTCCATAACAATCTGGCATTTGCAGGACTGATTTTGACGGGACTGGGCTGCGCGCCTGTATACCCCAGTCTGATTCACGGGACGCCGGAGACTTTTGGGGCGGATGTGTCACAGTCCGTTATCGGGGTTCAGATGGCAAGCGCTTATGTGGGAACCACTTTTATGCCGCCACTTTTCGGATTGCTGGTGGAGGCGTTGGGGCTTGGCTTTTATCCGGCGTATCTGGTTATCTTTCTGGTGCTGATGACAGTTATGCTGGAAAGTGTAAACAGGGTAAAAGGGACAGGGCGCCAATAATAAAAAGTAAAAAATTGTTTAATTATGATATAATGAGCGTTAGTGAGGAGAGCATGCTTGCATGTTCGACGAACGGCGAATGTTGATCATGAATCTATGATTCATGATATAGTATAAAATATTTAAAAACGAAAAAAAGTATATTGACATACATCATATCAAATGTTAATATTCTAACAAAGCATATATTTCTGACATTCTTTTTGCACATTCAAAGTGCATTCTAATTTTCTGCCGTAAGGCATTCTGAAATTCATGCTTTTAAATCCAATCAATTAATTTAAAAGCGGGAGTTTCAAATGCAAAGGCTGAAAGGTAACTCCTGCAAAAGGAGGAACCAGATGAAAGAAGTACAAAAGAAGTACAAGGATACGGTATTTCGTCTCCTGTACAAAGACCCTGCGCGGGCATTGAGCCTTTATAACAGTATTATGGGAACAGATTATCGTGACGTGGAAATGCTCCAGTTTAACACTTTGGAAAATGCCATTTATATGAATGTGAAGAATGATTTGTCCTTTATAATCGCTGACAGGCTGAATATTTATGAACAGCAGTCAACCCCATCCGCCAATATGCCATTACGGGATTTGTTTTATGTGGCGGATATACTGCAAAGAGAGCATATGGACAGGTCTGTTTACAGTAATAGACCTGTTAAAATACCAAATCCGTATTTTGTGGTATTTTATAACGGGAAGAAGGAACTGCCTGAGAGGATGGAACTGAAATTATCCGACAATTATGAGTTCCCTTCAGACGACCCGTCACTGGAATTAAAGGTTACAGTGTTCAATATTAATCCGGGTATGAATGAGGAGCTAAAAGAAAGGTGTCCCTCTCTGAAAGAGTATATGACCTATGTGGAAAAGGTCAGGAATTATGCTGAGATTATGCCCTTGGAAGATGCTGTTGAAAGAGCGGTAGACGAGTGCATAAAGGATAACGTATTGAGAGAATTTCTGAGTGGACAGAAAGCGGAGGTTGTGAAGATGAGCATTTATGAATATGATGAAGAACGGGAATTGAAGATAATACGGGAAGATGAAAGATTCTTAGGAAAGGCGGAGGGAAAAGCAGAAGGCATTATAGAACTGTTGACCGATTATGGAGATGTCCCTGATGAATTAAAGAATCGAATATTAAAGCAACTGGATATGGAAATTTTGAAAAAATGGATCAAACTGGCTGCCCGCGTAAAGAGCGTGGAGGAATTCAGCAGCCAGATGGGATAAAAAAGAAAGCAGGTAAGGTTATGGGAGATTTTAAGAAAAAAGATGATGTGAATACACAGGGCTGGGATGCCATTGTGGATGCAGTTAACAAATTATATGGAGGAAAGCCCAAAGAAATTGAACATTACGGCGTGTTGATGCCATGGAGACTGGGCGGTAACGATCCCCTAGACGGCATCAGTATACTTGATGGCGGGGACTATTATCATTTCGTGACCTTCGGACTTTCGGAGCTCTATGAAAAGGAGACGGATGACCCGGATTACAGCGGCTTTGGTTTTGAATTTACCGTAAAGCTGAAAAAATCCTGTGTAGAGGATGAAGAAGGCGAACTGCGCTGCATGGCGGGAATTCTTCAGGCGCTGGCAAGGATATCCTATAAGAACGGAGATATTTTTGCACCGGAAGAGTACATTTATACAGGACAGACAGCAGGAATGGACGTAGGACAGAAGTCTGCCATTACAGGATTTATTACAAGGGAAGACGAACTGGGAGAAATTATGACTCCTAACGGAAAGCTGCAGTTTGTCCAGTTAATCGGCGCAACAGATGCGGAACTGAAAATGCTTGTGGACAAAAAAATGACGGTCCCGGAACTGGCAGAAAAAATCGGAACCGACTTAACGGACTATTCAAGGAAGTCAGTAATATAATAAATGCATCAAAAAAGAGGTAGTGTTGTGTTATATCAGAATATATTAGATGAAATTGTTGGCAAAAGCAAAATAATTTTTAAGGAGGATCTTACAGGTATATATTTGCATGGTTCA